>NBLH01000225.1 GCA_002084525.1 Bacteroidetes bacterium 4572_117
AAAGTTGATGCCAGGTTTTATCGCCTTTTTTCCTGAAACCCACGTTAAGCTCAAAAGCAGGTACATAATCTTTAACAAAATATTTAAAAAATTGGTGATGGGCGTAAATATAACCCTTTGAGTATTTTGCAGACACGCTGATATGTTTTATGGTATCTGATTTCTGTGCGAAACCATTAAGTGTAAAACCTATCAGCATAACAAAAACCAGGATAAGCTTCAATTTAGGCATAGATCAGTCTTTTTTTATAAGTTTTCCGCTTCCGCTGTGTTCTTTTATAAATATTTCGCCGGGTTTGCCCGAATAATAGATGTTGCCGGAGCTTTTAATTTCAATATTAGCCCATGAGCCTGCTTTAAAATGGCAATCGCCCATACTATTGCTATTTACTGTGCTGGCAATATTTGTAAGGCTGTCGGCATAAATAAACGAGCTTGATTCAGCACTTAAGTATGAATAATAAGTATTGCCGGCCACTTTAAAATCACCCGATGCATACCATATTTGCAATCGAAAATCATAGGTATCGACCACTAAGTCGCAATAACCCAATTGCGAAAGAAACCTTATTTTTAACCGATCGGCTTTAAGTGTGTCAACCGTGTGTAAATCAGATGCTTCATTAATATTTATTTCTTTTATGGTATCTACTGAGATGTATAGTTTTTTCTGTCCGTATCCCTTAATAAAATCACATTTATTCAAATCTTTTATGGTTAAAACACCATCATCAACTTTTGTTTCTATAAATGGGATAAGTTTATCGCCGGCCTCTATCCTTATTTTATGGATTGTGTCGTTTTGCAAATAAATTTGAAAGCTATTATATGTTTCAATGTATTGGAATGGTTCTAGTGCCCTTTCCACATTAACTATATCACCACCCGTGTTTAAACAATTATTTTTTTTACACGAATGGATAGCTACCAGCAATAAAAAGACCGGTAATAAATATTTAAACCTAAAATCTAAAACCATAAACCTAAAATTTACCGAAGTGTTAAAATCTACAACCCACCCTACAAACCTCTTTGCCACTCCTCTCGCAACCCGGCTTGTTCAGGGTTTTTTATTGCAAAACGCAAATTTTCCGATAATAGTTCTTTATCTTTATTTAAAACCCCTTTTAATGTCAGGTAATTTGATGCATGGTCGCTTCGGTAAATTGTGCTTCGCAAATTCGTATTTTCAATAAATAAAAGCAATTCCTTGAATAGCTGAAGTGTGCCCATTTCTACAAACTCAGCCCGGAATTTATTTTTATAATGATTAACACCAAAGGGAAAACTTAATACCAGTGTCGATAAAAATTCAGGTTGGGTTTCGTTAACTAATTTTGCAGAATTTATAGCATGCTGTTCCCAATAGTTTAATCCACCAAGGCCATTTAATATCATTACCGAACTTTTTATGCCGGCCTCCCTGCTTTTTATAAGCCCAATACGCGAACTATCAAAATCTTCACCTTTGTCAACAAGGCTAAGCAATTCAGTATCACCAGATTCCAAACCAACATAAACCAAACTTAAACCAGCGGCCTGTAAGCTTTTTAGTTCGTCAATTGATTTGTTTTTTAAATCTTTTGGTTTGGCATAACTCGAAATCCTCCTGACTTTTGGGAAATTTTTATTTATTTCATAAAGTATTTCAAGTAGTTTTTCGGTTTTTAAAACCATTGCATCCCCATCTGCCAAAAATATTTTATTTATCCGGCCAGCTACAGGTTTGTAGGCAGCAATTTCGCTTTTAATTTGTTCAAAACCCTTTACCCTGAACTTTTTTTCTGTATACATTTCGCAAAAACTACATTTGTTCCATGAACAACCGCAAGTAATTTGCAGAATTAACGAATTGGCCTCGCTTGGCGGCCTAAAAAGCGGATAATCGTATTCAACAGGCTGACTCATAAGCTTTAAGGCATTTTATAAACCACGGCGTTTACATTCATCCCTGCCCCAACAGAAGCAAAAACAAAATGGTCGTCTTTTATTAACGAATGTTCTTTTAATTCACCTTTAATCAACAAATCAAACAATATGGGTAAAGTTGCTATAGAATTGTTCCCTAATTTCGCAATTGTCATTGGCATTATGTTTTTTGGGATATCTTTAACTTTATACAGGCGGAATAGCCTTTTAAGCATAGCTTCGTCCATTTTTTCGTTTGCCTGGTGAATCAGTATTTTTTTAACTTTTGAAAAGTCCAGCTTGATTTTATCAATTGTATCTTTTATTAATTGTGGTACGTTTGTTAATGCATATTCATAAAGTTTGCGCCCTTGCATTTTAATCAACATTTCCTTTCTGTCCAAATCAGGGTTGTTCGATGGCCCGTTCCATAACAAATAGGCATGGTCTAAGGTGTCGCTTCTGGTTTTATGCGATAAAATACCGATAGGTTCGTCACTTTCCTTGGCTTCAAGTATTATTGCCCCGGCACCGTCAGAATATATCATCCCATCCCTGTCGTGCACATCTGCCACCCTCGATAAAGTTTCTGTACCAACAACCAATATTTTTTTCGCATCGCCCGATTTTATGTAATAATCAGCTTGAATCATTGCCTGGATCCAACCCGGGCAACCAAATGGCACATCGTAAGCTACCGTATACGGGTTTTTAATCTGTAATTTATGTTTAACCCTTGCAGCAATACTAGGCATAAAATCAGCTTTCCTGTTATCGCTTTGTACATCGCCAAAATTGTGGGCCACAATAATATAGTCAAGTTTTTCTTTATCTGTACCTGATGTTTCAAGTGCATCTTTAGCCGCAAAATACCCAATATCAGAAGCAACCAAATCATCGCTTACATACCTTCGTTCTTCTATACCTGTAATTTGGTAAAATTTCTCGATGATTTCCTCACCCGGTTTGTCAATTTTTTGCCCGGCGGCATCGTAAAATTCATTGCCGAAAAAATCTGAATTTTTTTTAACTACTTCAGGTATATACCTTCCACTACCTTTAATAACAGAATATATTGAATTATTAGCCATAATCTATTTTTAAAACAAAAAGTTGCTAATTTAACCATGTTTTGATAAAAACCATAAAAAATTTCAAAAAATTAACATATGGTAATAAATTCGTTTTTTCTGGTTTTGGCAAAACAAATGTTCTTTTATGAGTAGATTATGTGTTTTCTTTGTATTATGCAACTAACTAATAATATTATGAAGACAAAAGCTAATTCACCCACATTCCACATCCCGGTTATGGGAATAGGTTTCACTATTGATACCCCGGTAAAAGTAGCACAGTATGGAATTTCATCGGCAATTTCGCTTGTTGATGATAAACTGATGGAAAAGCTAAGGGAGTTTTATAGCAAGAAATTGAATATCAAGTTTCAAGCAATTTCCGAAAAAATGGAAGATTTCCGTGCCAAACGGATTACTGCCTACCTTGATATGATAAACAAAATAGTTACCGATAAATTTGAAGAATTAAAAAGTTCGGTACAAGGAAAAAGCAGCGAAATTGAAAAATATATGGATATGTTACCCGATTTTGCAGAAATAAAGCAAAAATTTATTGAATGCAGAAGCAAGGGCAATATTAAAGATATTCAAAGCTGGATAAAGAACAACCTGTCAATTGGGAGCATTGATGTAAATATAATGACCAAACTTGATAAAGAGAACTTTAAAAAAGGTGAAAAACTACCATCTGAATATAACGATGCCCATGCAGCATTACGGGGTTTTGCAAACAGCAAACTTCATTCTTCGGTTATTTTATCAGCAGGGATGAACCCACGGCTTTATAGTTATATTGAAAAATTTAAAGATTTTTATCCTGATAAAGATGGAGAACTTAATAAGAAAATAATAATTAAGGTCAGTGATTACAGGTCGGCTTTGATACAAGGTAAATTTTTTGCAAAAAAAGGGCTTTGGGTATCAGAATTCAGGATAGAATCAGGATTAAATTGTGGTGGCCATGCATTTGCAACCAATGGTTTTTTAATGGGACCAATACTTGAAGAGTTTAAAAAAGAAAGAGGTAACCTTGTTAAAAGCATTCATGATATTTACACCAAAGTATTGATGGGTAAAGGTTTAAACATACCTACTGAGCCACTTGAAGTAAAAATCACAGCTCAGGGCGGTGTTGGCACATCTGAAGAGCACGATTTTTTAATGGAACAATACGATATTGATTCAGTTGGTTGGGGTACACCATTTTTACTTGTTCCGGAAGTTGTGAACATGGACGAAAAAACAAAAAAAATACTCAAAAATGCAAAAGAGGAAGATTTATATTTAAGTGATATTTCACCACTGGGGGTGCCCTTTAACAGCGTTAAAGATAATACCAAAGATGCGGAAAAGTTTAAAATGATCGAACAAGGGATATACGGTAGCCCCTGCTCAAACAGGTATTTGCTTTTTAATAGTGAATATACCGATAAACCTGTTTGCACGGCATCGCGCCAATATCAGAAAAAATGTATTGAAAGCCTCGATAAAAAAAGCTTGAATACCGAGCAGTATAATAAAGCATTAGATAAGATAAGGCGATGGGGTTTCTGTTTGCCCAAGTTCTACGATTGCCCATTTTTCAGAAACTTATTCTTTAAAAAACATGGCAGGGCATATTTACGGAAAAATAAATTTGCTAAATAAAACCGACCGCAAAAACATGTTCGTAAAGGAACTTTCAATGTATATTGATTATTTCAAAAACAAAGTTGGAGATATCCAAATCCCGCTTGATGCGAAACAAAAGAAAAGCCTTGAATCGTTCAAAAGCAATTTAAACGAAGGGATTGAATATTACAAGGGTAAATTTTCGGGTTTAAAATTAAAGCTGGGCGGTGTAAAAACGAAGATTGTCAGCGATATTGAAAATCTTGAAAAAGAACTGAACCGGATTAAATTCCCAACTTTTAAATAATCCTATATATCCAAAAGTCCTAGAGGTAAGCTTTTGGATATGTTGTATTAATTTGTCATGTTTTATTTTTGTTAAAGAACATCCCTTACGGAGAACAAAAGTACAACTTTTTGCTTTACGAAAATAGCCAAGTTTTTTGTATTTTGTTTTTGATTCTATTGCCTATATTTTGACTTGAAAAACACAAAAACACAAAATCAAACAAATAAATACAAAGTTTTTCTAAAATATCAATAAAATTTATGCCTTTTTCAACCAAGAACCTGTAAATCCGTCCAAAGTTTATACTTATCCCCATAGAATATGCAAATAAGCTTGCACCGATATAATACCTGTCTAAGTTTTCGCTGTAAATAATGTATGTATAATATTTTTGCATTAAATAAACTGAAACAAAAAAGCCCGAATTGTATCGGGCTTTTGTAGCGAGAGGGCGACTTGAACGCCCGACCTTCCCGATTAAGAAATCGGGACGCTTTTTCCTTTATCATTTACCATAAAAAAAAGGACAGCAAAAATTTATTGTCCTTATCAAGTAGCGAGAGGGCGACTTGAACGCCCGACCTCGTGATTATGAATCACGCGCTCTAACCAGCTGAGCTACCTCGCCATTATTTTATTTTTCTGGTTCGCTATTTATTTTTGGCTTTAGCCCCGACCTTCCCGATATTAATCGGGACACTCCAACCACATGAACTACCTCGCCATCTTTTTGCGGCTGCAAATATAGAACTTTTTATTTATCTAGGAAATAGTTTGTGGAAAATTTTAATTAAATTATCGCCAACACTCCCTTTTTTTCAATAATTGTTTACTTTTGCAAGTCAAAAATATATTTGTAAGATTAATATCAACAAAATTATGGCAAAAGGAATTGCAAAAAGAAGTGAAAACTATTCACAATGGTACAACGATATCGTAGTAAAAGCTGATCTGGCAGAAAACTCTGCCGTACGCGGAAGTATGGTAATTAAACCTTATGGTTATGCCATTTGGGAAAAAATACAGGCAGCACTTGACAAAATGTTTAAAGATACAGGTCATGAAAATGCTTATTTCCCACTTTTTATCCCTAAATCTTTTTTTAGCAAAGAAGCAGCCCATGTTGAAGGATTTGCCAAAGAATGTGCCGTGGTAACACATTACCGATTAAGAAACACAGAAGATGGCAAGGGGATTGAAGTTGATCCTAATGCCAAATTAGAGGAAGAATTAATTGTTAGGCCAACTTCAGAAACAATAATATGGAACTCGTATAAAAACTGGATACAATCATACAGGGACTTACCTATTTTAATTAATCAATGGGCCAATGTGGTACGTTGGGAAATGCGGACACGTTTGTTTTTGCGTACCGCTGAATTCCTTTGGCAGGAAGGGCACACCGCACATGCTACAAAAGCAGAAGCTATTGCAGAAACTAAACAAATGGTTGGCGTTTATGCCGATTTTGCCGAAAACTTTATGGCAGTACCTGTTATAAAGGGTACAAAATCGGAAAGTGAACGTTTTGCAGGTGCGCTTGAAACTTATGCAATTGAAGCTTTAATGCAAGATGGGAAAGCTTTACAGGCAGGGACTTCGCATTTTTTAGGGCAAAATTTTGCCAAAGCTTTTGATGTTAAGTTTACTGATAAAAACAGCAAGCTTGACTATGTTTGGGCTACTTCGTGGGGGGTATCAACCCGATTAATGGGAGCATTGATAATGGCACACTCTGATGATCACGGGCTTGTATTGCCACCTAAACTGGCACCATACCAGGTTGTTATTGTCCCAATTTATAAAAGCGCTGAGCAGTTGGATCAAATGACTGAAAAGGCCAATGAACTTATGGCATTATTAAGGGCTAAAGGTATATCTGTTAAATACGATGGTAGGGATACTCGCCGTCCTGGGCATAAATTTGCTGAATATGAGTTAAAAGGCGTGCCAATTCGTATAGCTATTGGCCCTAGGGATTTAGAGCAAGGTAATGTGGAAATTGCAAGAAGGGATACCTTAGAAAAGAAAATTTATCAGCAAGAAGGGATTGCTGAAACTATTTCAGGCTTGCTTGATGAAATTCAAGATAACTTATTTAATAAAGCGGTAAAATTTAGGGAAGAAAACACTTTTAAGGTCGATTCTTACGAGGAATTTAAAGATATTATTAAAAACAAAGGTGGTTTTGTGTTAGCACATTGGGACGGCACTGCCGAAACCGAAGAAAAAATAAAAACAGAGACTAAAGCCACCATAAGATGTATCCCGGTTGATGCGACAGAAGAAGAGGGTAAGTGTATTTTAACCGGAAAACCTTCAACCAAAAGGGTGCTATTTGCAAAGGCTTATTAATTAGATACTGTGTAAAACATGCATATTAGGTGCAAAACTAGTGTCAAGTCAAGAATGATATGACGCTAACCTAGTAGGTCTATATTTGTTAAATGTCAAAATAATAGCTGATTACAGATTATTAAATTAGTTAAGACCTGCGAGGTTTTATTTGATATAACACTAGTGTCGTATCACACATCAATTAACGGGAAAACTTGCTAGGTTCGCATTTGTAAATTACTGACAATCAATTGTTTGCTTAGTTTTGAGTTGGTGAAAACCTGACAGGTTTCAGTTGACATTATTAGTGCCATGTCATGTATGAGATTTCGAATAAACATAAATGAAAATCAGTGCGAATCCGTTAAATCAGTGTTATCAGCGTTCCTGTTTTTTGTTTGTGGCGAAGCTACGCTAAGTTATATCAATTTTTTGTTAAAATCAGAAATTCATTATTTAAACCGATTAATATGAAAAGTATATTGTTAATTTTAGTTACCCTGATATTAATTTCTTGTTCCGAAAAGGAAAATACCAAGGTATTGATCCAATCGCCGGATAAAAAAATACAAGTGTTTTTTAATGTGATAGATACAGAAGCTTTTTATCATGTTAAATTTGATAGTATTCAGGTAATTAATAGGTCAAGGCTCGGCTTTGAATTTGAAAACCTGCCAGCTTTAAAAAGCAATTTTAAAATTGCAGGGCTAAGCAAAACTTCGGTAAACAACAGTTGGCAACAGGTTTGGGGCGAAAAAAAGATAGTGGTTAATAACTATAACCAGGCTATTATTCAACTCGAAGAAATAGATGGGTTAAAAAGGAAGCTAAACATTACATTTAAAGTATTTAATGATGGATTAGGTTTTTCATACGAAATACCAAAGCAAAAAGCTATTGATAGTATTTACATAAGCAACGAAATAACCGAATTTGAATTGTCGCATGATTATTCTACATGGTTTATACCTGCAAATTTTGATTCGTATGAAGCGTTGTATCAGAACAAACCAGCAAGTGAAATAATGTCAGCAAACACACCTATTACATTTGAATCAGCCAAAAAAGATTTTTATTTGAGCATACACGAAGCTAATTTGACTGATTATGCAGGTATGACCTTGAAAAAACAAGACACTTTAAAGTTAAATTTACAAGTAGATTTAGTGCCTTGGCCAAATGGTGTTAAAGTAAAGGCTAAAGCCCCAATGAAAACACCTTGGCGAACAATTCAAATTAGCAATTCGGCTGAAAAATTGATTGAATCGTCATTAATCCTGAATTTAAACGAGGCTAATAAACTGAAAGATGTTTCGTGGATAAAACCAACAAAATATGTTGGTATTTGGTGGGGGATGCATATTGGTACACATACTTGGATTCAAGGCAAACGACATGGGGCAACTACCGATAATATGAAAGAATATATCGACTTTGCAGCTGCAAACAATATCAAGTCGGTTTTAGCTGAAGGTTGGAATACAGGATGGGAGAAATGGGGGCAGCCAAAAGCATTTGACTTTATAACGCCTTACGATGATTTTGACCTACAAGAGATTGCTGATTATGCAAATAAAAAGGGTGTAAAACTTATAGGGCATCATGAAACAGGAGGTGATACAAAATACTATGAAAAACAAATGGAAAAGGCGTTTGGCTTGTACAAATCATTAGGCATACACATGGTGAAAACAGGTTATGCAGGTGCTATTACCCCTTCAGGCCAGTATCACCACGGTCAATACATGGTAAACCACTATAGGAAAGTAGTTGAATTAGCTGCCAAATATAAACTGGTAGTTGATGCCCACGAACCAATAAAAGCAACAGGGATCAGACGGACATATCCTAATATGATGACAAGGGAAGGTGCACGTGGGATGGAGTGGAACGGATGGAGTGATGGAAACCCACCTGAACACCATGTAATTTTACCTTTTACCAGAATTTTGGCAGGCCCTATGGATTATACCCCCGGTGTGTTTGACTTATTATACGAAAATTCGCCAAAACGAGTTGTTTGGAATAGCAACGATAAAGGTACCAGTAGGATAAATACCACGCTTTCAAAACAATTGGCATTATTTGTTGTTTTTTACAGTCCTATGCAAATGGCTTCGGATCTTGTTAAAAACTATAAATCACAACCTGCCTTTCAATTTATTAGCGATGTACCGGTAAATTGGGAATATACAAAAGTATTAAATGCTAAAATAGGAGATTTTGTAACAATAGCTAGAAAAGATTGGGATAGCGACGACTGGTTTTTAGGTGCTGTAACCGATGAAAATGGCCGTACTTTGGATGTGAAACTTAATTTTTTAGATGAGGGGGAAACTTATGAAGCACAAATATATAAAGATGCTGAAAACAGTGATTGGAAAACAAACCCTTATGCACATCAAATACTGAAACAAAAAGTTACAAATAAAGATAACCTAAGCTTAAAACTTGCGCCAGGGGGTGGTCAAGCCATTCGTTTTAAGGTAGTATTGTAACTAAAACCCAACCTGGCTAAACCAGAACCAAAAAGGTTTTGTTAATAATAGAGTTTATAGGTATCCACTTAAGCAAGTGCATCTTTAAAAGATTTGTAAAATTGTTTATTTTTGCTTCAATTCGGGAAATGTTTTGGCTAAATTAAGAGGAAAAAGGTTTTCCA
>NBLH01000226.1 GCA_002084525.1 Bacteroidetes bacterium 4572_117
TAATAAACTCAGGTGCAATAGTAATTTGTGATATTCTTGTAAGTTATCTTAAAAATCCCAAAAATGATTTTATTGAATTTGTCAGAAACATTTCTGGTAACCAGAGCATTGATTATTGTACCCGAATTGCTGAATCTGAAAAATTATATGGCTATCGAAATGTAGCTATAATTAATTTAATGAAATCTTTTAATAATATCGAAAATGACATAGGTGTTGTTATGGATTTTTATTTTAATCTATGTTCAATTGAAATGACTTGTACCCAAATTGAGCGATTAAAAAAATTGCATTATTTTTTGTCGTAATTTTCTTCAAAAAATTACATTATTTTGATTTTTCCTGCGATTTGCATTCTTAGATTTACCAAAAATCTTCTTTTTTTGATTTTTTCATAGTTTGAAATGTTAAAATTTGTTAAAATGCAATAATCCAGACATGGGTTTCCCTTGCCAATCAAAGCTTACATTGATTTATGCTATTTCAGATGATAAACTTATAATATCATCTATTCTATCTGTAATATTAGGGGCGGTTTTTGACACCTTGCCCATATATTCTTGATATTAAATGCATTATACATATTTTCATTTACCTGTAATATTATTTGTCTACCATGAGATACTATTTTAACGGCAAAATCTATTAGTTTACGCCTAAATGTAGTAGGATAGCTTTTTATCGGAACAACTTCATTTATTACGTCCGTTTTATATGTTTCAAAAAGAAAATGTGTAATTATCAGTATATAATAATATGCGGCATTCTTATAAAACTTTTTAAAAGGTAACTGTTCCTTTCCTGCAAAATCTTTAATCGAGCGATGTATCAATTCATCTTTACCTTTTGAATGGGAGAGTTTTATGATTTCTTCTGCCTGTAAATACTTCCCATACCCTGCTGTCTTCAATTGTTGGTTGAGTGCACCGTCATTTCCAATATTGGTATATATCAAGTTGTCAGATTTATGGAAATCCAACAAGAGTTGCCCATTTTCGTCACTTGCCTGTTGTGTATATATACAACGCCTGAATTTCTTCCATGATTGCAAACAACTGCCAAATTCAATATATTGCCAAAGGGTGTCACCTGTTTTTAATTCACCGAACAATAATTTGCTATCTTTATTATCTGCCGGGTGCTCCCGCTTTTGGTTTATTATTTCCAAATTAGCTTGTTTCAACCCATCAATATGCGATTTGGTATCCCCATAATAAGACCCTGCTGTAACATACATGATACCCAATTCTTCCTCGAAAATTTCAAAAGCCTTTTGGTCAAAAAAACCACTGTCGTTTTTTATTATTACAGGGACATCTTTTCGATACTCTTTACGGATTAACTTGACTATTTCCCTGACAGTGTCGCTATAATCCGTACCATGGTTGGAGTGCGCACTGCCTTTGCGGAACAGCACATCGACAAAGAACCTACCCCAGATAATGTGTAATGGTTGAAAGCCCTTGACTGGCTTATATGTCGGTTCACAACCTTCACGTTTTATTGCATCGTTATTGTTTAAAACCATGGTGTCCACAAAGAGTTCAATTATTTTTGGCTTTTCAATTAAAAGCCGCCAAATAAAGAGCTTGCGCAATATTTTGCGGAAAATAATATTCGGAACTATTACAAATTTACCAAAAAACCGTTTTATCTGGTGTGATGACGCCATATCTTCCTTGTTGTTTTCTAAAAGTGCTGTATATGCCCCGTCTTCTTTACGTTTATCAAAACTTGTCATGGTCATATCTGTTCCATCAATATAGAAAGCAAGCATCTGTTTAATAAACTGAAAAAGCTGCAATCCTTTATGACTAAAAATATTAACGTTTATAAAACCAAAAGTGATTAGCTTGTAAAATCCTATATTTTCTACATATCTTAGAAAAAAAACTATGCCGCCTCTTCCTGAAATTTTTTGCTTGGTTGCTGAAATTTTTGTAATTTTATTTTTCATAAGGGGATTTGTTTTGCACCCAAAAGGTGAGATTTGTTTTTTGTTTTTGCGACTGTAAGATACTCATTATCTTATTTTTAAACAAATCTATTTCCCCTTATTTTTTACCAATCGCTCAAACTAGGTTGTAGAGAACTTTCCCAAACATTTCTTTTCCTTGCAACTTATGGAGTTTCCCCATCCACAAATAAAAGGATTGTTAGCATTAGTAAATCAAAACGAATTAATTCAATTATGCAAACATGTGGTTTTTACGATGAAGCTGGCGAATTTTCATTTAAGGTAGGTTTGCCAGGAAAAAGTGGAGTGGGTGGAGGAATAGTTGCAATTCACCCCAATAAATATAGTATTATTGTTTGGAGCCCAAAACTAAATGAGAAAGGAAATTCCAGTAAAGGGATGAAGTTTTTAGAAATTTTTACTTATGATACACAATCTTCGATATTTTAAACATTTCTTATATGTATTATTCTTAAAAGTTATGATTTGTCGTAAGGTAATTTAATAATATGCAAGACCTATACTTTAGACGGTCATATATTGAGATTTAGAAAATGTTTGAAATTTAAGATTCAAAAAACTATCAAACTCCTTTTTATGTTCTGGTTTGCCATGGGAATGTTGGCTAAACTATCTGAAAGAAGGACTGACAGGATGGTGAACCGGTATTTTAGCGATTTACCTGCATTTTTAGTAAAAAATCCGGGACTGAACAACGGATATATGATTCCTCAATATACTGCTGCGGGTTTGTTGGGTGAAATTAAAATTCTGTCCCATCCTTCATCAGTAGACAGTGTTTCCACATCTGCAAATCAGGAGGACCCTGTATCATTAGCTTATTTTGCATCAAAAAAAGCTTGGCAGGTAGCAAAAAAACTGCAATATATAATTGCAATTGAACTGATGGCTGCCGTGCAGGGTTTGGATTTTTTGAAACCTTTAGCACCTTCATCAACTACTAAAAAAGTATATTCAATGATTAGAAAAGAGGTTCCAATTGTTGAAGATGACCGTCATTTTGGTCCGGATATAGAATATATTTTTGAATTAGTACGTGAAGGGGATATTGTAAAAACTATTGAGGGCTTAATGGGAAAAATGAAGTTTTAAAAACAATAATTGCCTAACCTAATTAGCAAAAAATGAAAAAGATAATACAATATTTTTCACCCCAAAAAGGACAAAATATTTTTGAGCTACTACAAACCAAAGCCTTAATTATTTTAACCTTTGTTGTTGTTTTACTCATTACATTAAGCATTGGTGGTAATTTTATTGGTTCCGAAAGTTATAATATACTTACCGATGATTTTTCTAGTCTCCTAATCGTTATTTTTTCTTTGGTGAATTTATTAATTCTTAAGAACAAAGGGATTAGGCCTGCCGGCAACATTCTTTCATTTGGTGTTGTTGTGTTAATGACTCTTCCGGCAATAATTGTTAGCGATGTTTCTGCTTCAGATGATTATACAAGCATGTATCATACTTTATTTGCCATTTTAAGCCTGAGTGCATTATTTGCTTCGAAACCTGTTTTAATTATTAATTCGGCTATAATTTTATTTAGTGTAACTAAAATGTTTTATCATATAGCAAACCAAATACCTGAACAATTAGAGATTGCACAAACAGAGTACATTAATTACCTTATTTCTTTAATTGTTATTACTTTGATTTTGTTTTTTATTATGAAATTTAGTGAATCTGCAATTAAATCAGCTAAAAAGGATGCTGTTAAAAACAAAGAGCAAAACAATATTTTATTGAAAATGGTTACAGCCATCAGGCAAAGTTCATTAGAAATTTATAAAGCAAGTGAACAAGTTTCATCAAGTTCGCAACAAATATCCACTAATGCTAATGAACAAGCTGCCACTACTGAAGAAATATCTTCCTCAATAGAACAAATACTTGATACAATAAGCTCAAATACTAATAAAGCAGAAGTTACAGGAAAAATATCTGCACAATCAGCAAAGGAAATAAAAGAAAGCAATAGGGATTTTGGCCAAACAATAAAATATGTTTCAGAAATTGCACAAAAAGTTGGTATTATTACAGATATTGCATTTCAAACCAATATTTTGTCACTTAATGCATCAATAGAAGCAGCAGCTGCAGGTGAAGCAGGCAAAGGTTTTGCTGTTGTTGCACAGGAAGTTCGAAAATTGGCTGAAAACACCAAAAAAGCATCGGAAGAAATTGGTGAATTATCAGAAAATGGCAGCAATGTTTCTAAAACAGCAGGTGAAAAACTTGAAAGATTGATTCCTGAAATAGTAAAAAGTGCAAGCCTTATAAATGATATTGTATTATCAAGTCGCGAACAACAAAGTGGTATAGAAATGATAAACAGCTCTGTTCAACAACTGTCAGGAATTACAAATGCAAATTCTGCATCGGCTGAAGAAATGGCAGCTTCAGCAGAGGAATTATCTGCACAAGCAGCTCAATTAAAGAATTTAATTACAAAATTTACTGTCTAAAATTGCTTATAAACCCATCCACAACTTTTAAAAAATTAACTAAAATAGGATTCGTATTCATATTATTCCACACAATTTTTAAGGTTGTGCGCTGGGGGATGTTTTTTAATTCAATAAATTTAATATCCATATCGTAACCTAATTTTAAAGATGTGGGTACTATGGAAACACCAAAATTATTTTCTACCAACCTGAAAATTGAACCTGCATTAACGGTATAGTGCGATACCTGTGGTGTAAATTCGCTTGCATCGTAAATTTGCATCATTTTTTCATGATAAGACTCGCTATACGATGCATCGAAAAAAATAAACAACTCCTCTTTTAATTGCGATAAATCTTTAAAATTATTTTCATTGATTTTATGAGATTTTGGTAACAGAACCAACATAGCCAAATTTTAAATTACCGTCAATACCATCATTAAGTAATTTTGCATAATTTAAAATATCGTCCAAACGTTTTAAATTTCCCTTAATTTCCTTTTTTAAGTACTTGCCAACCTCTGTTAATTCAACTTTGCGGTTATGTCGTTCAAATAGTTTTATCCCCAAATCATCTTCCATTTGCTTAATCTGTCTGCTTAAGCCCGGTTGTGATATATATAATCGCTCTGCTGCTTTTCTAAAATGCAGATCTTCAGCCACAGCCAAAAAATATTTTAAATGCCTAAATTCAATTTGATTACTCATGGTTATTATTTAATGACCAAAATGGTCTTGTTGATTATCAAAAGTAATTATAAATTTGCAATAAATTAATGCCACAGATTCATAGATTAAAATAATAAGCATAATGTTCAAATACGGAATTGACAAACTAACGGTAGATAAAGCTGTTGCCATCTCAAAAGGTAATTTAGAAGCAAAATTAACTGAACAGGCTATTGCTAAGGTTAGGCAGCTTCAAACAAAGCTGTTTATGGAATAAATACTGGTTTTGGTCCATTATGCGATGTACAAATATCACCCAAAGAGACAAGCAAACTTCAGGAAAACCTTTTAATAACCCATGCGGTTGGTGTGGGCAATTCCATTTACAAAGAATTATCAAAAATGATGATGATTTGTAAGGTTCACGCCTTATGTCAAGGATTTTCGGGTATTCGTTTGGAGGTAATTGAGCGGATAATCTATTTTATTGAAAATGATTTACTGCCATTAGTTCCTGAGCAGGGTTCTGTGGGTGCATCTGGCGATTTGGCCCCTTTGTCGCATTTATTTTTACCACTGTTAGGTGAAGGTGAATTTTTGATTGATAATAAAGTAGTTCCTGCTAAAGAGGTGTTGGCAAAACATGGGTTGCAAGCTATCCAATTACAAGCAAAAGAAGGTTTGGCTTTAATTAACGGAACGCAATTTATTCTGGCCCATGCAATTGCAGGTTTAAAAAAAATGGAATACTTACTTGATTTAGCCGATGTTGCAGGTGCAAT
>NBLH01000030.1 GCA_002084525.1 Bacteroidetes bacterium 4572_117
CAACAGGTTATTAGGGCAATTAAGTAATGCTAATGATGAACGAGTTCGTGTCCACTGGGATAACTAAGTTGAAAAATGGTATTTTTCAGTTATAGATATAATTCAAATTCTTACAGGAAATAAACGACCAAGAAAATATTGGAGCGATTTAAAAAAGAAACTAAAAGAAGAAGGAAGTGAAGTGTCCGAAAAAACCGGACAGTTGAAAATGGAAGCAACAGATGGCAAAATGAGACAGACAGATGTTGCTGATACAGAAACATTATTACGTTTAATTCAGTCAATTCCTTCGCCTAAAGCAGAACCGTTTAAGGTTTGGTTAGCAAAAGTTGGATACGAGAGAATTGAAGAAACAGAAGACCCCGAAAAAGCATTTGACAGAGCAATGGAAACGTATCTGAAAAAAGGTTATTCAGTTTCATGGATAAATCAACGTTTAAAAAGTATCGAAGTTCGTAAAGAATTGACAGATGAATGGAAAGAACGAGGTTTAAAAGAAGGACTTGAATTTGCAATACTTACAGATGAAATTACAAAAGCATGGTCAGGTTTATGCACAAAGCAGTATAAAAATCAGAAAGAATTAAAAAAAGAAAACCTGCGAGATAACATGACCAATTTTAGAACTGGTATTAAATATGTTAGCCGAAGCATCTACAACTGAAATATCTTAGGAACAAGAACCGGAAACCTTTGAACAAAATAAAATTGTTGCAAAAAAAGGCGGAGAAGTAGCAAAAGTTGCACGTAAACAATTAGGAAAAAACACAGGCAAAAATGTTGTAACAAAACTAAATGCAAAAACATTTTTAGAAAACAAAAAGAATTAGATAAGCCTGAAAAAAAGGACGATAAAAAAGATTAGGAAACATAACATCGGCTCGGATGTCATTTTGTTTTTGGCGTTTTTTGTTGTGCGAAGCACACAAAAAACGCCAAAAACAAAAGGCCACCATACACGTATTCGTTAGTGGTAGCGCGAAAAAAAATGAGATTATTACTATTAAATATATTAATTTTAACAACTTTTGTTGCTTATTCACAAAGAAAAGTAACAGGAACAGTTTATTGCAAAGAAGGAAAAATAAAGAACATTTCAGGTTCACGAAAAAAATCAATTTGGGTATTGACTAACCAAGCTCAAAAACTAATAGATCGAAACACAACATGTTGAAAATAAATAAATTAATCCCTAAAAAATTATCAATGGAAAAAGACGAATTAGTAAAGAAGCATATTGGATATATTAAAATGATGGTTGATAAAGGCGGTCCAGAAAAACAAGAGTATTCTGAATTTTCAGATTTCTTATATGAAATACAAATGCTAAAAGCAAATGGTATTTTTTTGGAAAAAGAATTAACTGAAATACGAAAAGCATTTAAAGACACATTATCCAAGGAAACAATACAAGGTTTTATTTATTTAAAACCACATGGTTATTCAGGTGATTTCGAAATTATTGACAAAATTTATTTATCAGATATATCAGACAATCCCAAATATAGAAATTGGGATATTTATGCTCACACACTTGATGCAACAATTGCTGTTAGAAATAGAAAAAAATATTTCAAAAATATTTTTGGAGAAAAAATTAATAAAACTACCAGTCTATCAATTCTAAATATAGCAAGTGGTCCAAGTAGAGATATTTATGAATTTTATGCGGAAAATCCTAATAAATCCATTACAATAGATTGTGTTGAATTAGATAAAAATGCCATTGAATACTCCAAAAATTTATTGAATGGTCATAAAGTAAATTTTATTAATGAAAATATTTTTCGTTTTGCTACAACAAAGATGTATGACGTTGTTTGGTCAGCAGGTTTATTTGACTATTTTTCAGATAGTGTATTCATAAAAATTCTACAACGTTTAATTTCATGGACAAAACTAGGTGGTGAAATTATTGTTGGGAATTTTTCAACAAATAGCAAAGCACAACCATACATGGAATTCATAGAATGGAAATTAAATTACAGAACACAGGAGCATTTAATGGAACTTGCCCTAAAAGCAGGTGCACGAAAAAATCAAATACAAATAAATCAAGAACCACTTGGGGTAAATTTATTTTTGCATATAAAAAAAGTATAAAATATCAAAACATAACCATAAGGATTGGAAAGTAGCTAAAATAAAATACTAACTGACAAAATATTACAAATCTAATGTACGCCATGACGCATTATACGGTGGTATTGAATGTAGTACAGATACCGTTCAAGATGCATTGTGTATGGATATTTATAAGTATGCTAAATCAAAATATGCAAATCAATATATTAAGTTCTATATTAAGTACGGAGGAAATCCAAATATAAATTTATTACTAAAAGAATTACTGAGCCTAAAAAGGGTGAAAAAGTACAATCTAAAAATCAGGATATACCCCTAACCCTAAAGGGTGTCCTGATTTTCAGCGACTTCACCCTTTAAGGTTGGGGTAATAAGTTGCTGAAAATATCGTATTAAGGCTTTTTAGACTGGACTCATATATGTTTTTTTGTAAACTTGTAACGAAATAAACCAAACTTCTATAAAAATGCAAAATTTAGAAATAATTTTAACGTACAAAAGGCAAGAACGATCAAAAGACTCAAACGGGTCGAAGAAAATATATATTATTAAAGATAACAAAATGAGTTATGAGGATGAATATTGGGGTTTTAGGTCTGCGAATATACCTATGAAAAAAATATCCCAAAACCTGACGAAGGAGGATATAGCTGAGATATATGCTTATTTGCACGAAAATTCGCTACTAAAAAATATCAACAAAAAAATTAAACAGCCACATGTGCCTTATGTAATTTATGATTATGAATTGAAAATTGTTACTGAAAAAGACTCCTTTTTAATAACAGTTCAGGGTAATAATAAGAAAAAATCATTTTCTATTTCAATTCCAAGCATCAATAAGAAAAAAGAATCTGCTTTTGAAAAAGTTGATTCATTTCGGAATATTTTAAAATTAAAAATAAGATAATTATTTTACATATTTTGCTGTAGTTGGAGAATTGTAACTTCAGTTAGATTAATCCCCAAATTAATGTTAGTTTTTTTAGAATTAAAATAGAAAATCTCTAATAAAGATGTTGTTTTGTAATTATGTATTACTGATTTTTCAGTATCGGGATTTGGTGCTTCTCGAAGCTAAAACAACTCCATGACAAATAGCACCGACAGATTTTTTGGAAAAGAAAAAATCTGCAATGGTATTTTGTAATATTTTGATTCTAAATATTCTTTTACTCCTTTATCATGCCCACTAGGTAAAAAAAGTGCATTAAAATCAGGTTTTCTAATATCAAAATATTTAATCGTCTTTTTATCTAATTTATGCAAAGTAAAAAACTTGAATTCGGCTTTCAAATATAAAATATTTTAAATAAACAACCAAACAGGTTTGGAATATTCATTCCAATAATATACTTTTGTCGTGTGAATAAAAAGGACAACATATTAAAAGCTGCATTAAAATTATTTGTTGAGCAAGGAGAACAGGCCACATCAATGAAATGGATTGCCAAAGAAGCAAAATGTGGAATTGGGACTATGTACAATTATTTTGAATCGAAAGAAGAATTGATAAATGAGCTTTATGTTGATATAAAAACTAAATTATTTAAATATATTCTTGAAGAACATGACACAAATGCACCCGTTAAGCAACAATTTGTTCAAGCATGGCTAAAATCAATGAATTATGCAATCTCTAATAAGCTGGAGTACAAATTCTTACAAGCCTTTTCTCATTCACCTATTTTATCGGCAGAGGCAACAGAAAAAGTAAACAAATTGCTTTACCCTCTTTTTGAAATTTATGAAAAAGGAAAAAAAGAAGGTATTATAAAAAATCAGGATACGATTAATTTAGTTATTTTCACAAATGGTGCAATTGCTGCGAGTATTTGCAACAACCCCAATATTGACGAACAAATGAAAAACAATATAGTATTAATGGCTTGGGATGCCATAAAAAACTAAAAAAATCTGCAAACACAATAGAATGAACGTTCATTCTTATTTATCAATTTAATATGAAAAAATGAAAAAAGCACTTATTATTAATGCGCATCAAAAATACGAAAGTTTTGCCGAAGGAAAATATCTAATGTATATAAATTTTGTGGATATGATATACTTGAAGGTTTTACAAGTTTTGATGTACTAAAAAATGCCCAGGTTAAAACAGATACAAAAGCATATAAAAAAAGCTTACAGGAATTGTAAATAAACTAACTTGTAAAAGTTATTAATTAATGAAGACTAAAAAGAAAAAACCAATCTGGCAAGTATCGCTAGTACTTGTTACCATAATTTTGATTGTGTTGTTTTGGGTGTATAGGACGCAAACTGTTTGGGTTGGATCAGAAAACTATCAAAGAATTTCAGGCACTGCCGCTAAAACACTTGTGGTAGTATACTCGCGAACAGGCAATACAATGAGTACCGCAAAAGAAGTAATGGATGCAATAAAACAACGTAAAGAAATGTGGCCATAAATACCAGTAATTAAATTAGTATTTGAGCTTACATTAAATATCAATGATATTAAGTATCTATTTTACAAATACTTTTATTATACATAGTTATTATATTAATATTAACAATAATTAACTATAAACTGCATCCTTTATTACTTATTTAAATTACATTGCGGCTTAATATTTAGTTAATTTATTGTGTAATAATTAAAACAAAAAACATGTCGATAATTAGTTTTGGGGAATATATTGAAGGGAAGAAATTTAAAGTTTTAGACGAAAGGCGCATGCGTGCGAGTGCTGGCATTATGTTTTTACTTGGCCTGATTGCCTTTATAAATGCATTTATATTACAAAATTTTATTGTAATACCATATATTGCTGGCTTTCTTATGTTAAATTTTATAATTGGGATATTTATCAACCCCAAGTTTTCACCTACAGTTTTTATAGCCTATTTATTTGTACGAAAACAATCACCATTGCCAATTGGTGCCATTCAAAAGAAATTTGCATGGAGCCTGGGCCTTACCTTATCAATTACAATTTTTATTTTATCGCTTTATTTAATAAACGATGTCAGTTTTTTTGAGCCGGTTTGTTTTTTATGCTTAATATGTATTGCATTGCTATACCTTGAAACGGCATTTGGTATATGTATTGGTTGCAAACTTTACTATTTATTTATTGAACTTAAATTATTAAAGCAGCCAAAAGAAAAGCCAAATTGCATGGGCGATTCATGTGAGGTTGATGATTAATTTGGTATTGGCAAATATATGGTTGTTACCAAATTCAACAATTTAAATTAAACGTATGAAGGTTATAATATTTGGTGCAACCGGGATGGTTGGTCAATGTGTTTTGGTAGAATGCCTAAAAAGTCCTGCAATAACAAAAATTTTAGTTGTTGGCAGAAGAACTTGTGGAGTAAAAAACATAAAAACCAGAGAAATACTTCATAATAATTTCCTTGATTATTCAGCAATTGAAAACGAATTAATTGGCTACAATGCTTGCTTTTATTGTTTAGGGGTATCATCAGTTGGTCTATCTAATAAAAAATATTACGATATTACCTACAACTACACGGTGGCTATTGCCGAAATATTAACCAAGCAAAACCCCAATATTAATTTTGCTTTCATTTCTGGCGCAGGAACTGATGAAACAGAAAAATGCCGTATAAATTGGGCTAATATTAAAGGAAAAGCTGAAAATATGTTACGAAAATACCCTTTTAAAAGTTTATCTTTATTTCGTCCGGCATATATAAAAGCACTAGAAGGTGTTGAACCGTCTTATTCATTAAATAAATATTTCGATTGGTTTTTTTACCCTTTTTTGAAAACATTCTTCCCAAAAGCAGTCATAACATCAAAAGAACTTGGTATGGCAATGATAAATTCAATGTACCAAAAAGAAGAAGTAAAAATTATTGAAAATGTAGATATAAAAAAACTAGCATATCTTAACCTATAGTTATTTTTTGAATTTATAAAACCCACTTTATTCTTGCCAAAGCATTTTACATGATTCTATAAACCTTAAACCCAAACCTGATTTCAGCCTTCAAATTTAAAACTCAAATTAAAATTTAAAAAAAACATGCGAATAATTATAATAATTTCAATTTTTCTGGCAATATTTGGTTTAGCCGGATATTACGTTTACAACCGGACAGCACAAGCTTTTACAGGGACTTTTATTAATTCAAAGCCGTTTCTGGTATTCTATGTAGTTTTATTGTCATCTTTTTTTATGGGTAAAATATTGGAAAATTTTTCAATTAACTTTTTCAGCAATACACTTGTTTGGATTGGCGGGATAGGAGCCGGGTTTTTTATATATGCTTTACTTTTCATCATTTTTTTTGATTTTCTTAGGTTAATTAATTCAATAATACCCTTTTACCCTAATTTTATTACTGCAAATTATCAAAAAGCAAAGCTTATAATCGGAATAGTTTCTTTTGCAGCTATTTCTGTAATTTTTATTACCGGGTATATTAATGCAAAAACACCAAAAGTTAAAAAACTAAACATTGCAATAAACAAAAGTGGGGCTACATTCAAAAATTTGAATATCGTTGCAATTAGTGATATCCACCTTGGCACAGCTGTAAATAAATCTAAAACTAAACGGTTAATTAAAACCATAAACGAGCTAAACCCCGATTTAGTCCTTATTGGTGGCGATATTATTGACGATAACATTGAAGTTGCAAAATATTTTGGGCTTATGGAATATTTCAAAAATTTAAAGCCTAAATATGGGGTTTATTCATGCTTGGGCAACCACGAATATATTAGCAAGGCATATAAAGATTTAGATTATTTTGAGAAAAATGGCATACACATGCTAAAAGATTCAACAATAAAAATTGATGATAAATTTTACATTATCAGCCGGGACGATATTGAAGGTGAGAGGATGTCAGGTGGTAAAGAAAGAAAATCTTTGGATGAATTAACAGAAGGGGTTGATTTTAACCTGCCCGTTTTTTTATTGGACCACCAACCTTTTAAACTGGAAAAAACGGCAGAATATGATATTGATTTCCAATTTTCGGGGCATACACATAATGGGCAGTTTTGGCCGCTTAACTATATAACCGGATTGATATTTGAAGAAGATTGGGGATATTTAAAAAAGAAAAACACCCATTTTTATATCTCTTCAGGCTTCGGAACTGCCGTTGTACCCATTAAGGTTGGAAATAATTCAGAAATTGTAAATATCAGGGTAAATAATAAACCAAGGTAAGGCGATATAATTAAGAATATAGAAAATTAATTTACTTAATACTACTTTACGAAGTTATAATTATCTGACAAATAGGCTGAAAGCCTTATTTAATTCAGCCCAACATAAAAAACATTATGGTATCGTAAACTTAAATTTACTACCTTTCCCTGCTATACTTTCTACCCAAATTTCACCATTATGTTTTTCAACAAAATCTTTGCATAAAATTAACCCTAAACCTGTACCTGATTCCTTAAATGTGCCTTTGGTAGTAAATGTTGTGCCCATATCAAATAGTAAAGGGATATCTTCTTCCCTGATACCCACACCTGTATCACTCACTGACACTTCAAGTATTTTATCTCCAGGTATCTGTTTGTTGGCGATAAATTTTGTTGAAACTATTACTTCGCCATGTTCGTTGGTAAATTTTATGGCATTTGAAATCAAATTCCTGACAATGGTTGAAATCATATTTTTATCGGCATATAAAAAATCGGCATTTCTAATTTTTGTATTAATTGAAATTGATTTATTCGCCGCAATTTGTTTCAAGTTATTTATTACCCCATCTACTATAACTCTCAAATTAAAAGGTTCAGGTTTGTATTTAATTACACCTCTCTGACTTTTTGACCATTCCAATAAATTTTCAAGTAATTTAAAACTTTTTTCGGCCTCAATATTTAAAAGGCGGATTAGGTTTTCAATTTGTGGTGTATCAAATTCATTGATTTTATCAAGTATTAATTCGGTTGCTGTAATAAAATGGCCAAAAGGCACTTTTAAATCATGCGAAATAATAGTAAAAAATTTATCTTTTGAACTATTCAATTCCTTAAGCTTTATTTCCGAAACCCTAAGTTTTTCATCAGCAAGTTTTTTCTGGCTAATATCATCTATAATACCATCAAAATACAAAAGTTCATTATCTTCACCCCTAACCGCCTTTCCTTCATTCTTAACCCATATTATTTTTTCATCCTGTGTATATGCTGCAAACTCTTCGGCAAAATTTTCATTTTTTAGCCTACTTTCAATTGCTTTCAACCTATAATTTTTGTCAACATATAAGTCAGTTATATTAATATTGTCTAATTCTTCAATGTTTTTGAAGTTAAAAATATCCAAAAACCCCTTGTTTGCATAAATGATTTCTCCATCAACAGCAGTCCGATATATTCCTACGGGGATATTATTCAGTAAATGTTTGTATCCATCTCCTGTAACGGAAGTCAACTTCCCTTTGTCAGGATAAGGTTCGATTTTGGGATTATCTTTTCGCATTTTTATGGTTTGTTGGTTTAGTTTAGCCCTAGAAATTTAAAATACTGTAAATTATTATAATTTATTATTGGATGATATTTTTATAATCTTTTTTTTCTACGGGTAGAGTAAAGTAGAAAATTGATCCTTTATTAATTTTAGAAATCAATTGAATTTTGCCCCCAAGAATTTGAACTAAGCCTTTTGAAATTGATAAGCCAAGCCCTGTACCACCGAAAACCTTTTTATTCGATTCATCTGATTGCCTGAATCTGTCAAAAATAATTTTTTGTTTATCTACTGGTATCCCGTGGCCTGAATCTTTAACAAAAAACAAAAGCCTTTTTTTATTACTAATTCCAACATTGAATAAATTACTTGCTTTTTTAGCAGCAATTAAATAACACCCAAATTCAATTGTTCCCTTATCAGTAAACTTTAAAGCATTGCCAAGTAAATTATTCAAAATTTGGTGAATACGAAACTTATCTGAATAAATTATTTCCTCTTTGTTTTTCAATGTTTCTTTCATCAATAATTTCACAGGCTTATTTTGTTTTTGCAAATGGGTTAAAAATAATGCCTCTAATTCGCCCAATAAAGTATTTACATTTAGTTCGTTTTTAACAATTTTTAATTCACCTACTTCAATTTTCGAAATATCTAAAATATCATCAATAATGTGTAATAACTGATCGCTACTTTGCCTAATTACTTCAATATATTTTTCTTTTAATTCGCTTGTTAAATTATTTAACGACAGAAGTTCGGAAAAGCCGACTATCCCGTTCATAGGTGTCCTAATTTCGTGCGACATGTTTGCCAAAAATGCCGATTTCAAACGATCGCTTTCTTCTGCTTTTTGTTTTGCTTTTATTAAAGCTTTTTGCGCCTTTATATTGTCGGTAATATCAAAAAGATTTCCTATACCTGCCGGTTTGCCATTGTAATTAATATATGTTGCTGAAAAATCGACCCACCTTACTTCACCATTTTTACGCAATAATTTTAAATCATATCTATTAACAACATCCTGTTTATCAAGCCTTTGCCCAGCTCTTTCTTTAACGATATTTTGCATATCAGGGTGTACGGGATCCCAAAAATTCATATTTAGCAATTCTTTTTCAGAATAACCCGTTATTACAGAAGTTGCATTGTTTACATAAACAAATTTAGAGTCGTGATAAATAATAATAGAAGTTGGGCTAAGGTCTGCAAGTTCTTTAAACTTTTCTTCGCTTTCCTTTAGGGCTAGTTCGGCTTTTTTCCTGCTTGTGATATCATGTATTATTTGAATAATGTGTTTTACGCCATTAACATTAATTTGCCTGATTGAAATAAGTGAATGAAATTTTTCGCCCGTTTTCTTTCTTAATACTGCTTCAAAATCATCAACTCGTTTTTTTTCGTCAAATAACTTTCTTAACTTAAGGTGTTCGTTTTCATCAACCCAAATATTAAGCTCACTAGCTGTTTTGTCTTTTATTTCATCAAAAGTATAGCCCATTATATTAGTGTAGGTTTTATTTACACTTATTGTTTTCAGGTTGTCAAGCTGTGTAAAAATAATAATATCAGGTGAATTTTCATATATTGCACGGAACCGTTCTTCGCTTTCAATTAATATTTTTTCTTGCCCTTTTCTTTTTGTAATATCTGTAACAGATGCTAGCACCCTGTCAGTACCACCTATATTGCCCAATTTCAAATTAACTTCAACCCAAAATAATTTACCATCCTTTCTTTTTGCCAACCAATCAAAAGTTTGTGGGCCAATGTTCATTGCCTTGTATATTTTTTCACTGGCCTCTTTTTGGCTAAATGGTTCATAGCCGGCACTTAAATGCTCGGCTGTTTGGCCAATAATCTCCTTTGGCAGATAACCATACATACTAAATATAGATTGGTTAACATCTACCACAATACCTGTCTCTAATTCATGGATAAAAATACTTTCACTTGGCACATTATAAATATCCCTGTATTTTTTACTTTTTTCTTTTAATTCAAAATTAAGTTTTAATAGTTTTTCATTAAGCCTTTCGTATTTATTACTTAGTTCTAGTTGCAATTCAGCTTGTTTAATCCGGCTGGTTATGTCCCGGTTAAAAATAATCGCACCCGTAAATTTATTTTCTTTATCAACTAACGCAACAGCTTTTCGCCAAACTTTGGTTACAGATGCATCAGCATTAAGTTGGTCTAGCTCAATTTCAGAATAACCTTTGGTTTGTAATATGCGGAATTTTTTTTTGAAAATTCTTTTATCAACAATAAAATCTGCTGCATGTTTTTGTATAATTTGATCTATTGATAACCCAACCGAATCAGCAAAAGCTTTGTTGCAATTAATAATAAAACCATTGCTGTCAATCTGAAATATAGAATCGGGCGATTGTGAAAAAATTGTTTTAAACTGGAGATTTAATTCGTTTTCCATACTAGGACTACTATCTGAATAATTAGCTTTTTGGGCAGCTAAGAGTCTATCCTTCAGTTCTTTATTTTCTTTTTCAAGAAATGTAATCCTGTTATGTAAAACTTTCTCGTTAATCATGTTTTGTAAACAAAATTGAAATCATAAAATTACAAAAATTAATTGTTCTACGAAATCAAATAATTATATCTTCAATTTGTTGGGCTATTCGTTGTAGTACCTGAATATTTAAAGCTCTTTAAATATTCATTATACGATATTTTTTGATATTTTTTTTCATGAAAAAAGTTTAATAATGGCATAAAGTTCCTTACAGTTATATAGCCTTTTATTTTACTAATTTGTTTGCCGTTTTCGTCAAAAAAAACCACAGCAGGCATTTGAAAATTTCCTTGCAAAAGTGTTTGGGTTATTTGATGTGGGTTATTTTTACCGCCCGAAAGGTACTTTTTATTTAAAAAAGTTAAAGTATCTTGATTTGCAGCATCAATTTTAATAAGATTAAAATTTTTGCTAATAAATTGGTTGATATTTTGATTGTGAAAAGTAGTTTTTTCCATTACCTTACAGCTAATGCACCAGTTGGTATAGAAAAAAACAATAGTTGGCTTTCTTTTCTTTTTATTATTAATATCAATTCTTTTCGGGCTTAACCAATTGGGCACCCCTAGAGTGTCAGGTTTAATAATTTCCGGGATTTTAAATATAGAATGGTCTTTTTCAAAGGCTGCGGGATATGTGTACATAAAATTTGCTGTAAATTCAGAAAGTGAAACATATTTCGAAAGGTTTTCAACATTGTAAACTAAAGCCGGCTCAATATCTTTTGGTTCTTTATACCCCGGAACAACAGTTTTTTTACCACTTCTATCAAAATATACTATTGATGGGTAAGATAATTTCCCGTCTAATAAAAACGTAGCTAAATCGTGGGTTGGTTTTCGCCCTAGTTTCCTGTTCCTATACTCCTTTCCTTTAAATTTAATGGTATCCAGTGTTTCTGCATTAAAACGTACCGGATAAAAATTGTTATTAATATAGTCTTCAATACCCTTGTTTGCAAAAGTTGTTTTCATCATAAACTTACACCAGCTGCACCAGTCTGTATAAACATCTATAATTATAGGCAGCGGCTTTTTTTTATTAAGCTCATAAGCTGTTTCTATATCGTACCACTTTATATTACTTGGCTGTACAGTGTGTTGCGATAAAACATTGTTTGCAACAATTAAGGCAAATATTGATATATAAAATCTATTCATTTTAAAGCTAACTTTATTAATCATACAAAGAAAGTGTTTTTAACCTATGTATACAAGAAAATAAATGAAACGTACTATTAGTGTCAAGACTTGTGTAAGATTTAAGGTAAGTCGGGATTGTTTTTGTATGGCAATCAGAAATTAATAATTAATATTGATTTTTCTTATATGTGTCTCATTATCATCTAATTCGCAATTTAAAAGCACTCCTTCTTTAAAAAGTTGTATAATCACTTCAAAGGCCTTTTCTGATTTGATAGGATACCAGATATCTGTTTTCATCTTACTGTTTATCCAGATGTACATTTTTTCCAAATCAGCTTCCGTAACCTTCATATAAATAGTTTCAGTTTGTATTAAACCTACCAATATTTCTGCTTTTTATACAACAAACATAGTACCAAATGTAAATTACACATGTCAAAAATAAATACATTGGGGTTTTCCTTTAGCTTTTTGCAAAAAAATTATACTTTTAGGGTTTAATTCTTATAAGCACAATTTTATGCTTGTACAGAAATAATATCTCAATTTAATTTAATACTTACATTAATAAATAAACATATGAAAAACGATATCGCAAAGATTAAACCCGAAATAGTCTGGAAAAATTTTTATCAGCTTACACAAATCCCAAGGCCTTCGAAAAAAGAGGGAAAAGCTATTGAGTTTGTTAAACAGTTTGGTGAAAAATTAGGCCTTGAAACTATTGTTGACCATGTTGGCAACGTAATTATTAAAAAACCCGCAACCAAAGGGCTGGAAAACAGAAAAGGCATAATATTGCAAGGGCATGTTGATATGGTGCCCCAAAAAAATTCAGACAAAGTACACGATTTTGAAAAAGACCCGATAGAAGCAATTATTGATGGGGAGTGGGTTACGGCCAACGGCACAACACTGGGTGCCGATAATGGTATTGGTGTTGCCGCAACAATGGCGGTACTAGAATCGACAGATATTGAACATGGCCCAATTGAAGGCTTATTTACCATGGATG
Organism: Bacteroidetes bacterium 4572_117; assembly: GCA_002084525.1. Taxonomy (GTDB): domain Bacteria; phylum Bacteroidota; class Bacteroidia; order Bacteroidales; family NBLH01; genus NBLH01. The sequence continues at coordinate 13,213 of NBLH01000030.1, forward strand.
AAGAAACAGGTATGACCGGCGCCAACGAATTAAAACCCGGTGTGCTTGATGGAGATATCCTAATAAACCTTGATTCAGAAGACGAAGGCGAACTTTATATTGGTTGTGCAGGTGGAATTGATGCTACCGCAACTTTTAACTATACATACGAACCCGCCCCCGAAAACTTCAAGGCTTTTAAACTAAGCGTAACTGGTTTGAAAGGTGGGCATTCAGGACTTGATATCCCATTAAAAAGAGGCAATGCCAATAAAATATTGAACCGGGTTTTAATTAATGCCAACGAGCATAATGGTTTATTATTACACGAAATTGATGGGGGAAGTTTGCGCAATGCAATCCCACGTGAAGCTTTTGCTACCGTTGCGGTACCCGTCCAGGAAGTAAGCGCACTTAAATCATTAGCTGTTGAAATTGAAAATTATTATAAGCAAATAAAAACAGACGACCCAGGTTTAAAAATCACTGTTGAAGATGCTGAAATGCCCGAGCAATTTATTGATGTTGAGACATTTGACAATTTGTTGAATGCAATTCATTTTTGCCCTAATGGTGTATATAAATGGCTCAAAGACATGCCTGAAGTTGTTGAAACCTCATCAAATTTAGCTATTGTTAAATCAGAAAACGGGAAAATTCAAATCGCTTCGTTACAACGGAGTTCAGTTGAAAAATCGAAAAACGAGGTAATTCATGCAGGGCTTGAATGCGGTATACTGGGGGCAACATACCCAAATTGGGATATGATTTCTTTTGGGCCTACAATCCGTTATCCACATTCACCTGATGAAAAAGTTAAAATTGAAACCGTAGGCAAGTTTTGGGACTATCTGGTAGATGTTCTAAAAAATGCACCTGTTAAATAATCTTGTTTCATCAGTACCAACTCATGTATGAAATTTTGGGTTATTAGTTGATTAGTCATTGGACATTAATCATTTCAGCCCAAGGCAACGCCTTGGGTTATAGTAAACATCAAAATTAATTGCGGGCTGAAAAGCCCAACTTATCAATATATCAAATTAAGCTGGACTTTCAGCCTATTTGTCAGATAATTATAACTTCGTAAAGCAGTACTAATGGCTAATGATTTTTTACGAACAACCCATAACACATTGATAATCTGCTTATACTACAGGAGTTTTTAACTTGTTATAGTTTTTCTTGATTGAACAAGTCAATTTTTTATTTATGGAATACCGGATCTTCTGATTTTAATTTTCCCCTTAATTTTTCCAGTTCTTTAGCATTTTGGCGCATTTTTTCATCTTGTACAGCTTTTTCTGCTGCTTGTTTTCGGAATTTCGCCAACAAATCCTGTGTTTTTTTATTTGTAAGACAACCAATAAACATTTTGGGTCAGATTTCCCCAAACCGGAACGCACTTCCATATAATCATCGGGTAATTTGGTCATGTAAATCCTTTTTTTCTCTAAAAAGCATGCACCAATTACACCTTCACCTAATTCAATCCTTTTTTTATGGAAACGGTTTCTGCTATAAGCAAAAACAGCCAATTGTTCAATAAATACATCGTTTTTATCGTCATCATTAAGCAAAAACAAACCACCTAGGGTTGCATCTAAATATCGAACCAAATTGCCAATAATTTTATGCGAAATAATACTAATGTCTTCGCTTTTACCTTTAATAATATCTGTTATAAGTTCCTGGCCTTCAGCAATCCAGTTTCTTCGTTTATTCTCTAATTGACGAATTTTTTCTTCTTCGCGTGCAACTTTTAAACTATGGCGCATCTCTATTAAAGAATTACCCAATTCATCGCCCTTGCTCAGCGGTACAAATTCGGCACCTAGGTTGCCTTTTTCAATTTCATTTGCAAAACCTGTATATGAACCCACCCCACTAATTAATATATCAAGTGAGCTTGCCATCTCCCCTATTTCATCCTTTCTGTCTATTTCAAGTTTTTTAACAGCATGCCCTTTTGACATTTCAATAAGCTGCACATTTACGTTACCAATGGCATCAGTAATATTTGCACCCAGATAATATAAAATAACCGATGCAACAGCAACAAGCAAGAACCCAATAAAAATTGTAAGCCATATTAACTGATTTATTTGCCGATTAAGTTCCCCGGTTTTTCTTTGTACCGATTTTTCAATATCATCAATATAAACACCTGTTCCAATAACCCAACCCATTGGTTCAAAAAGCTTTATAAAACTCATTTTGGGTAGTTTTTCGGTTTGTCCGGGTTTAAAATAAGAATATTCAAGGAAACCTTCACCATATTCGTTGCAAATATCTGCAAAGGCCTCATAAACATTAACATCAGTTCCCGGAATATTAAATACGGTCGATTGCCCTTCTAGTTCCGGTCTGGTGGCATGCATTTTTACAGTATAAGGAGGTTCAAGGTCGTTAATCCATAAATAACCATCGGTTCCATACCGTAATACCCTTAAATTTTCAAGTGTGATATTAAGTATATGGATTGCAAGCATTTTTATATTTTCATTGCCCGATTCAGAAAGTATAATCCCATAATTATCTTCAATTGCCTTTGCACTCTTCTCTTCATAACTTTGGGCAATCATATCATAAGCAATATTCACTATATCCTTTAGCTGCTCTTTAATTTTTTCAGTTTCCTCGGTACGATAGTTTTCAATGTTCTCGTTAGTTCTGGTGTAAAAACTATAAATAGAAAATATAGCGATAGCAGCTACTGATACCAACACTGTAATACTTGTATATAAAGGAAGTTTAGCTTTTATTTTCATCTTTAACCGTAAATTGAAATCTCAGTAACTAACACAATTTTTAGAGAACACCATTAGTATTTATACACATATAATGCCGTATTTTACAATTTTAAGACAATTTTATGTAATAAACAAGTGGGTTTTGTAAATTATGCTTTCCTTTTTTCAAATTTCATTAAAATACCTTATTAAATTTTAGGTTTTGAATTAAAGATTTTAAACTATGCCACCAACTAACGGTGCGCAAACACAAGCAACTATTCTCACATAACCCAAACTATCAGTATATTACACACACTAAACAAATTCATAGCATCATCATTTCAGTTAATATTTGTTTAGTATAAATACACATTACCACACTACCCTTAACATACCATTAACTATCAGGCATTTAGCATAACGCTTGGTAAGTTTGGCAAATTTAGCGGCCTAAAATTTAGCAAAACGATTATTAACCGAATAACAAAATTTAATATATTTGTATAAATAATTTATTAAACATGCAATTTAATATTTCAAATATTAGAAAATGTTCAAAGAGAATAATTCATATAATAATGCCACCAATAAAAATTTGGTTTTTGCGGGAATTGATTTGGGGTCAACAACTGCTAAAATTGCAATTATTGATTACAATCAAAATTTAATTTTTTCAAGATACCAACGGCACAATACCAAAGTTAAAGAAACTGTAACCAAACTTTTAAATGAGGCAAAAAATTTGTTGGGCGATATCAAAATATCGCTTAAAATAACAGGATCTGCCGGTATGGGCATGTCTGAAAACACAGGGATACCTTTTATCCAAGAGGTAATTGCCTCAGCAGCAGTGGTAAGTAAAAAATATCCAGAAGTTAAAACACTTATTGATATTGGTGGTGAAGATTCAAAAATGATTTTTTTTCACGACAAAAAGGCCCCTGATATCCGAATGAACGGTAGCTGCGCCGGAGGGACAGGGGCATTTATTGACCAAATGGCTTCGCTGTTAAATATTTCGCTTGAAGAATTTAATAAACTGGCGGGTAAATCTAAACGGATTTATCCAATTGCATCGCGTTGTGGGGTTTTTGCAAAAACCGATGTGCAAAACCTATTAAGCCGAAAAGTAGCAACAGAAGACATTGCGGCTTCAGTTTTTCATGCAGTAGCTATCCAAACAATGAATACCCTGGCAAGGGGCTATGATATTGCAAAAAAAATTATTTTTGCCGGTGGCCCGTTTACCTTTCTTTCTGAATTACTAAAAACTTTTATCAAGGATTTGGGAATCGACAACGAAGACGTACAAATTGCTGAAAACCCTGCCTTGTTGCCTTCAATTGGGGCAGCAATTTCGCAAAAAGATGGTATTAATGAGCATTTTAGCAAATTAATTAGCAGAATTCAAAACCCACCACATAATTTTGTCGCAAAAAATAGGTTAGAACCACTTTTTAAAAGTGAAAATGATTTAACCGAATGGAATAAAAAAAGGGTCAGTTTTAGGGTTCCCAGGATAAATTTTAGCGAAATGAGCTCAAATAGGTGTTATTTGGGAATAGATTCGGGCTCGACCACTACAAAGATTTGTGTTATCGATGAAAATAAAAAACTAGTTTTCTCGTATTATGCCAACACTAAAGGAAACCCTATTGAAACAGCAAAAAAGGGGCTAAAAGAACTACGGTTGAAGTTATTGCAGGAAAAAAAACAAATTGAGATTGTACAAACTGCAGTAGTTGGTTACGGCGAAGACTTAATAAAATCAGCATTAAACCTTGATTATGGAATAGTAGAGACAATAGCACATTTTAATGCCGCAAAGTATTTTAACAATAAAGTTAGCTTTGTGCTCGATATTGGTGGGCAGGATATGAAAGCTATTTTTGTTGAAAACGGCTTAATTAACCGTATCGAGTTAAATGAATCGTGCTCGGCAGGCTGTGGGTCGTTTATAGAAACCTTTGGCGATTCACTCGGATACTCGGTACAGGATTTTGCAAAAATTGCCTGCAAATCATCAGCACCATCAGACTTGGGGACAAGGTGTACCGTTTTTATGAATTCAAAGGTAAAACAAAGCCTGCGCGAAAATGCTACCGTAAACGATATAGCGGCAGGTTTATCAATTTCTGTTATTAAAAATGCCCTTTTTAAAGTTTTAAAACTAAAAAACATATCCGAAATTGGGGACCAAATCGTTGTACAGGGTGGGGCATTCCGTAATTTATCCATACATAGGGCATTAGAACAAATGACTGATAAAAAAGTTATCTGTTCTGATATACCTGAACAAATGGGGGCTTATGGTGCTGCTATTTTTGCCTTTGAAAAAAACCTTACCGAAAAAAAACCTACATTGTTCAAAGGCTTGGATAAGCTTGAAGCTTTATCTGATTACAGTACAAAAGAAATACAGTGCAAAGGCTGTGAAAACAATTGCAACATAAGCAAATTTACTTTTTCAAACCAAAACGTGTTTTTTTCGGGCAATAAATGCGAAAAATATTTTTTTAATAAAGGAAGCAACAGCAATAAAGGCGAAAACTTATTTGTTTTTAAGCACAAACTTTTATTTGAAAACCATCAAGTACCAATTGTCAAACTTCAACCTATGATTATTGGTATACCTCGGGTATTAGGTATTTACGAAAACTACCCTTTTTGGCAAGCTCTTTTTGCACACTGTGGGTTAAAGCTAGAGTTATCTGACCCGTCTACAGTTTCGTTATATGAAAAAGGTTTGGGTTCTGTTATGTCCGATAGTATTTGCTTTCCCGCAAAAAATGTACATGGGCACATTATTAACCTAATTGAAAAAAAAGTTGACAGGAGCAGTATGAATCCTGAAAAAAAATTCAATATCCCGGTTGATGCCCCAACTTTTAATTTTAATGACCACAAATTACTCCAAAAAGCATGTGTTTCGTATTTGAAAGGATTTGGGATAAAACAAAGCATTGTTAAAAAAGCAGTTAAAATTGCTTTACAGTCCCAAACAGATTTTAAAAGCACCTTACAAATTGAGGCAAAAAAGATAATTGAAAAAGCAAAAAAAACAAACCGTTTGGTAGTTGTTTTAGCTGGCCGTCCATATCATATCGACCCATTGATAAATCAAAAAACACCTGAAGCTTTATGCGATTTGGGCGTTGATGTTATCACTGAAGATGCTTTACCGATTTGCAAAGAAAACAATTTGTCTGATTTACAGATTATTTCGCAGTGGGGTTATACTAACCGAATTTACAATGCAACCCAATGGGTAGCCAATCAAAACAGTTATTTTCAGTTGGTTATGTTAAATTCATTTGGTTGTGGCCCTGATTCTATTGTAATGGATGAAGTTAGCGAAATTTTAAAAGCCAAAGGAAAAACTATGACCCTTATCCGGGTTGACGAAATAAGCAGTACGGGATCTATAAGGTTAAGGTTGCGGTCGATGGTTGAATCGGTACATATACTGGATATGAATAAGAAATTAAAGGAAATTAAACGGAAAAATACCCCTGAATTTAAAACCAAAGATAAAAAAAGAAAAATTATAGCCCCATACTTTGGCGAGTTATACGGCGAACTAATGCCGGCACTTTTTAGGCTTGCAGGTTATAATATGATAAACTTACCAAAACCAAACAAAGACTCAGTAAAATATGGGTTAAAGTATGCCAATAACGAAATTTGTTTTCCGGCAACTGTGGTTGTTGGCGATATTCTAAAAGCCTTAGACACAAACAATTACAACAGAGAGGATATTGCGGTTGCAATTACCCAAACAGGTGGCCTGTGGTGGCTTTGGGTACTTTCGGAAAAAGCATTAACCCGCAAGAAGGCTTTACGATTGAATGGAAAAAAATATTGAAAGTAATTTTTGTTGCAATTTTATATGCCGATTCCATTGCAAAAATGTATTATTGGACAAGGGTTAGGGAAAAAAACAAAGGCGAGGCAGAAAAATTAGCTAATAAATATATCAAAGCAATTATTCCATATATTGAAGAAAACAAACCAGAGAAAATATTCGTTGAATTACAAAATGCAGTAAATGAATTTAATAAAATTGAAATAACTCAGGGGGATTATCCTACAATTGGGATTGTAGGTGAAATTTATGTTAAATATAATGCATTTGGTCATCATTTTATTATTGATTGGTTAAATGAACAAGGTATTGAAGTTATAGTATCGCCATTAATTGATTTCTTTATTCAGGAATTTGTGAATTTTGGCGTAAATAAAAAAGCCGGGTTGACAAAACCTTCATGGTCAGATGTTTTTATATATTTTCTTGAAAAAAAAGCCAACAATTACATAAAACAAATAGAAAAAATAAATTCGAAATTTAGGTATCACCGCCCGTTTCATAATATTAGGGATATGGCAGGTAAAGCATCAAATATTTTAAACCTAGCCGCACAATTTGGCGAAGGCTGGTTAATACCTGCCGAAATTGCATCTTTTGCCGAAGATGGTGTAAATCACGTGGTTAGTGTTCAGCCTTTTGGATGTATTGCCAACCATGTTGTTTCAAAAGGGGTTGAAAAACGCATTAAAGACCAATTCCCTGCCATGAACCTGTTATTCCTTGATTTTGATGCTGATACAAGCGAGGTAAATATACTAAACAGGTTGCATTTTATGGTAGAAAATGTTTTTTCTTATTAACTAATCAGTTTTATACCCGGCATAAACTGAAAATCTTTTATGTTGTATGTAAATAATCTAAGATTAAAATTAATTGCTGTTGCTCCAATTATGGCATCCGGTATTTGTAAATTATTGCTCAATTTGTATTGCTCAATCAATTGCACTGATAATTCAGAAACCTGCTTAGTAAAATCAATTATATAATAGTTTTTAATTTTCTTTTTCAGTTGTTTCAATTGTTGCTTATTATCAACACCTTCTATCAATTCCATTACAGAAATTACTGATATAGCAATATTACCAAGACCTACAAGTTGTAGCTTTTCAATAGTCGGTTGATGATTGTTAAACCAATGAATAAAAATGTTGGTATCACACAAAACTAAGTTCTTTTCCATGCTTTCTTTCTAATTTGTTCAAGTGTTCTTGGATTATCGGCCCAGAAACCTGCAAAATCAGATATCAATGGTTTGCCTTCTGGTAAACGAAACGGTGAGTCAATTTTTTCAGATACAGATTCCTCTAATGAATTCATTATTTGTATTTCAGCAGCAAAATTGAGATTTTTTACTAACTCAATAAAAAAATCAAGACTTGTATCGTCTATTTTTACAGTTACTGTTTGCATATTTTTATATTATTTGTTGCATTGAATCCTATACTACCACAAATATACCAAATTTAAATGATTTTAATTGATTTTTAAATAAAAAGGTCAAAACTTGCATTGTCTATTTAAAAATTTTGCTAAAACCAAATATTTATCATTAACTTAGCACTGTTTCAATTTTAAACCTTATGATACCTCCTATTAAGCCAAATATTTATTAGCTAACTTAAATTTAATATTGTGAAAAGCTATTCAACTTTTATTTTATCAATTTTTATAATCATAATGGGCTGTGAAAAAAAATCAGAAAATATTGTAGAATCGGGTGTGTCGTTTAAACTTGCAGAATCGCGCAAAGAAATTATTTCCGATATAAACTACGTACTACAATTTTCGATTCCTAAATCAATAAAAGAGCAGGTTACCGGAAAAGTAAACTTACGTTTTAATCTTGATAAATGTGAATCTGATTTAATACTGGACTTTAATGCAAAATCCAAAAATGTAAAATCTCTGATAACAAATTCGCAAAAAAAAGACTATCTATTTGTAAATCAACATATTATAATACAGAAAAAAAACCTCAAAAAAGGGCTTAACCATATTGAAATTGAGTTTACGGCAGGTGATAACGCATTAAACAGAAATAAAGATTTTTTATACACCTTGTTTGTCCCTGATAGGGCATCAACCGTTTTTCCTTGTTTTGACCAACCTGATTTAAAAGCAACTTTTGATCTAAAACTTGAAATCCCGGGTAACTGGCTGGCCGTTTCAAATGGTGCTGTTTCTGAAATTGAGAACAGGATTGAAACTAAAACCTATAAATTTAAAAAAAGCCCATTAATCAGTACTTATCATTTTGCTTTTGCTGTTGGCGAATTTAAAAAACTTACCCGTACAAAAAACGGGCGGACCCTTAATTTGTACCACAGGGAGACTGATAATGAAAAAATTAAATTAAATATCGACGATATTTTTAAGCTGCACTTTATTGCCATTGATTGGATGGAAAACTATACAGGTATACCCTACCCTTTCAAAAAATTGGATTTTGTAGCAATCCCCTCTTTTCAATTTGCCGGTATGGAACACGTAGATGCTATTTTTTATAGGGCCTCAAAACTGTTTTTATCAAAATCGGCATCGCTCGATGATAAAATGACAAGGGCAACATTAATTACCCACGAAACCTCACATATGTGGTTTGGTAATTTGGTTACTATCAAATGGTTCGATGATGTTTGGCTTAAAGAAATATTTGCTAGTTTTTTACCAACAAAAATGGTGGGACCAATATTTCCGGATATAAACCAAAACCTTAATTTCATTAATACTCATTTCCCCAGGGCCTACCTTATTGACCGCACAAACGGGAACCACCCGATAAAACAAAAACTTGATAATTTAAAATTTGCAGGTACGCTTTACGGTAAAATAATATATGATAAAGCCCCTATTGTACTTTCAAAATTAGAACAACTAATAAGCAAAGACAGCTTGCAAGAAGGTATAAAGGAATATTTGAACAGGTACGAATATGGAAATGCAAATTGGGATGACCTAATTAAAATATTGGATAAAAAAACTGATATTGAATTGTCTGATTGGAGCAAAACCTGGATTGAACAGGCTGGTATGCCCCATATTTCATGTAATTACACTATTTCTGATAATAAAATAAATTCATTTACGGTATTTCAGGACGATAGCCAGAAAAAAAACCGTTTGTGGGAGCAAAACCTTGAAATTATATACTCGAAAAATGAAAATATAAAACGTTTCAAACTTTTTCTGGAGTCGAAAGAACAAATTGTTAAAGAACTGAAACAAAATGAAAAACCTGATTTTATACTTCTTAATGGTGATGGATATGGATATGGATATTTTGAACTTGATTCTATTAGCCAAAATTACCTTTTAGAAAATGTATGTAAAATAAAAAACGCGGAAATAAGAGCTATTGTATACATAACATTATACGAGTCGTTATTGAATTATAAAATAACACCACAGCATTTTATGAAATCTGTTTCTTGTGCATTAGAAAATGAAGACGAAAAACAAAACATCCCTTTATTACTAAATTATTTAAGAAAAACTTGGTGGTATTTTTTAGACAATGAAATGCGTTTACAATTTTCAGAAGAAATTGAAAATAAGCTATTTACATTAATCGAAAATAAAAATGACAAGCAGGTAAAATCTATTATTTACAATACGTTGTCATCATTATTTGTTAGCGAAAACAGCACTAAAAAGTTTTATAGTATCTGGAAAAACCGGGAACCTGTAAATGGTTTTAAGTTAACTGAAACCGATTTTACAAACCTGGCTTACGAATTAATTGTACGCAACCACCCTGAACATAAGTTTATTCAAGAAGAGCAATTAAAACGGATTAATAATGCTGATAAAAAAACAGAGATTGAGTATATTTTACCGGCAGTTTCAGTTGACGAAAAAACCAGGGACAAGTTTTTTGAAAGCCTGAAAAAATATGAGAACCGTAGACATGAAATTTGGGTACGTACAGCATTATATTACCTAAACCACCCATTAAGGGCCGAAAAATCAATAAAATATTTAAAACCATCGCTCGAGATGCTTGGCGAAATACAGGAAACCGGTGATATTTTTTTCCCAAAAAACTGGTTGGTTTACACCGTAGGCAGATATAATAATGCAGAGGCCGCAAAAATCGTAACTGAGTTTCTTGAAAAAAACCCTGATTATAATAAAAATTTAAAAGCAAAAATACTCCAATTTTCAGATATGCTTTATAGGGCAGAAAAGATTAAGGGTTTTGATTAGTAATTTACATATTCAACGCCCGTCGTAGCGAACAAAACGAAGCAATCCCCCATTCATTCGAGCGACAGCGAAGCAATCCCCTGATGTACGCTATGCAATTAGTTTGTTGGAACTGGTTGCGTAGCTTAATTGCAGGGGATTGCCACAGGCTACGCCTTCGCAATGACGAGCTTTGTTCCCATACAAATCAAAACCCATTCAAATCCATAGTTACCGTAGGTATTAATAATAAAAGGGCAATTACAACAAGCCATATCAGAAAAGGGAACATCCATTTAAACCATTTTTCGTATGGTACACGTGCTACGCTTAAAACACCCATCAAAACACCCGATGTTGGTGTTATCATATTTGTAAAACCATCGCCAAACTGAAATGCAACTACGGCAGCCTGACGTGGTATTTGCATTAAATCTGCCAA
>NBLH01000031.1 GCA_002084525.1 Bacteroidetes bacterium 4572_117
TATGTAAGCAACCCGGCAGATGTTGTTTCGTTAAACCAGCATGTTAAAGTTAAGGTAATAAGTGTTGATATTGCCAGGAAAAGGATTCAGCTTTCGATGAGGCAGCTTGGTGATTAGTAACTGGTAATTAGTAACTGGTAATTAGCCATTGGTCATTGGTTTGTAATTGATGGTTTGTAAGATTCTGATAATCAGATATATATCTGAATGAGTTGTGCTGTTTTGCTTAATAAAAATGGTATTACTGCAAACTTTGTAGATAACTAATTATAATGTATTTGGTTATACGTTTATTTGTTTATACCCATATACGTTAACACTGCTTAATTATGCTGGTTATAACCAGATAAACAAATCAACAAATAACCATTTTGAATTTATATTAAAATTACTTTATGGATAAGCACCCTCTAAAATGGTAGTAGAACTATAAAAAATAATATTGGTATTACAAATAATTTGATAAAAAAACAGATGCAAATAATACACGAAGATAACCACATAATAATTGTAAATAAGGCTTGTTCTGAAATTGTACAAGGTGATAAAACAGGCGATTTAACCCTTATTGACAAGGTAAGGCTTATATTAAAAAAAAATATAATAAGCCGGGCGATGTTTTTCTTGGTTTGGTACACCGTTTAGACAGGCCAACAAGCGGTATCGTAATTTTTGCCCGTACTAGCAAGGCACTTAGCAGGATGAACGAACTATTCAAAAATAAAGAAATTAATAAAATATACTGGGCAGTAATTGATAAATTACCTTCTGAAAATGAGGCAACACTTGTTCATTATCTTAAAAAAAACGAGAAACAAAATAAGTCTTATGCTTTTGATACACAGAAGAGTGGCGCAAAAGAAGCAAGTTTAACTTACAGGTTGGCAGGAAGGTCGAACAAGTATTATTTTCTTGAAATTGAACTCCATACAGGGCGGCATCATCAAATTAGGGCACAATTGGCAAAAATTGGCTGCCATATAAAAGGCGATTTAAAATATGGGTCTTCTAGGTCAAACCCCGGTGGGGGGATCCATTTACATGCCAGAAGCATTGAATTTATACATCCGGTAAGCAAAGAAAAGCTAAGTATAACTGCAAACCCGCCAGGTGATGTATTGTGGGACGAATTTGTAAAAATAAAGGTTTAAGCTTTTTTTAGGAAATTTTCATCAAAATTAATTGGTAACAATGATTTTGCGTTTTTGATAAGTTGGATTTTTTCATTGCCGGCCAAAATAATTTTAATAGGTGTTTTAAACCTTGTTTCTGTTTCTAACAATACCTGCCTACAAGAGCCACAGGGTGGTGCAGGGCTTTTTAGGAATCCTGTATTGGTTTTTACGGCAATTGCAATTGTTTTTACTGCTATATCTGGATATTGGGAATTTGCCCAAAAAATAGCAACCCTTTCGGCACATAGCCCTGATGGGTATGCTGCATTTTCTTGGTTTGTTCCTGTTATTATTTTGCCGTTTTCTAAAATTAAAGCCGCCCCAACATGAAAATGTGAATATGGTGCATATGAATTATGGGTAATTTCTTTAGCTTTTTTAACCAGTTCTTGATCTTCTTTTTCAAGCTCAGCAACTGAGTTATATTCGTAAACGGTAGTTATTATTGTTTTTTCTATCATGATTTAGTTGATTAGTCATTATCAATTAGCCATTGGTCAATAGTTAATTAGCCATTGGTCATTATGTCAATTAGCAATTAAACATTCTTCATTAAGCATTCTCCAATAAACATTCTTCATTAATCATTACAAAAGGCAGCTGGGTTTGGGGTCAATAAGGTAAGCCTCAATATCAAAACCTCGTAAAAAATCTGCAATTTTCATTCTTTTTTTCCCTTCTAATTGAATTGATTTTATAGAAATAAAACCGCCGGGAACAGCAACATTAAAATACGTTTTTTTATCACTATCAATATCGGTTGTTAATAATTCGTGTTCAGATGTAACCCACTCAGTATCAAATATTTTCACTGTTAGTATCTTGTCGCTATTCATGCTTTGGAACACAGTCCATGCTGCGGGGTAGGGGCTTAGGCCCCTAATAAAATTATAGGTTTTTTTACCTTCAATATGCCAATTTATCTTGCAATCGTTTTTAAATATTTTTGGTGCGGGTTTAAGGATTAAATCACCTGCAACAAGTTCTTTTTGCTGTTTTGTAACCACATCGCCCTTTGCTATTAAATTAACTGTTTCTGCAATAAGTTTTGCCCCTTTTTGCATCATTTTATCATGCAGGTTTTCAACATTGTCGTCTTTAGCTATTTCAATTTCGTTTTGTAAAATAATGCGGCCTGTATCTATCTTTTTATCAATTAAAAAGGTTGTGATCCCTGTTTTTTTCTCACCATTGATAATTGCCCAGTTTATTGGTGCGGCACCACGATATTGTGGTAGGAGCGAGGCATGCAAATTAAATGTACCTAAGCGTGGTAATTGCCATACAATTTCAGGTAACATCCTGAACGCTACAACTATCTGTAAGTCAGGCTTTAAATCGGCTAAGTTATTGTTGAAATCTGCTTCTTTTAACTTATCTGGTTGTAAAACTGTTAGCCCCTGTTCTTTAGCATAAATTTTAACTGCCGATTCGCGAAGGTTTTTACCCCTGCCGGCAGGTTTATCAGCTGCAGTTATTACACCTACAACATTATAATTGTTTTCAACTAGTTCTTTTAGGGGGGCAACTGCAAAATCAGGGGTACCCATATAAACTATCCGAATATCTTTAGCTTTCATTGATTATTTTTTCTGTTTTTATTGTTATCAACAAAAGTATAAATTTTTTTTAACTTGGTTGTTTTACTTGTATTTTTTGTAATTTTGTAAATGTTTTGTTTAGGAACAAACTAATTAGATACTGACTCTAAAGTCATGCGTTAGCAAAAATAGTGAAGGCTTCGTTTTGTTAATTGATGATTATCACTTTATTATAAAGCTCTTATTTTTGCAAACTGACCGAAGCCTTCACTTTATGGACAGACTAATTATATGAATAAAGCCGATTTATTAAAAAAAATGCTTCCGGGTTTTTTGCCCTTAATTGTTTTTACTGTTGTTGATGAATTTATTGGTACAAAAGAGGGGATTTTGTTTGCTCTTGGCTTTGGTGTAATCGAACTTATGTTCATATACATAAAAGAAAAAAGGATTGAAAAATTTGTAATAGTTGATACACTTTTTCTTGTTGTTTTTGGTGGAATTTCGTTATTATTAGACAACGATATTTTTTTTAAATTAAAACCGGCCTTAATCGAATTGCTTTTTTGTTTATTGATTGGTATTTCTGCATTTTCAGCTAATAATATTATGATGAAAATGGGAAAACGATATATGGGTAGTATAGAAATGAATCCGGCAATGGAATTACAGTTTAAACGTAGTTTGAAAATTATGTTTTGGCTTTTTTCAGTGCATGTAGCACTAATTGTATACTCAGCCTATTTTATGAGCAAAGAGGCTTGGGTTTTTATTAGTGGCGGTTTATTTTATATTATTTTTGCGGTTTATTTTATTGTTGAATTTATGCTTAAAAGGTTAAAAAAATATGAAGTCACAAAGTGAAGAAATGTTACCGATTGTTGATGAAGATGGCAAACAAATTGGGAAAGCACCAAGGTCATTATGCCATAAAGATAAAAAGCTTTTGCATCCGGTTGTACACGTCCATTTTTTCAATGAAAAAGGTGATTTGTTTTTGCAAAAACGCTCAAAAAATAAACTAATCCAAGCAGGTAAATGGGATACATCAGTTGGTGGTCATGTTGCTGATGGAGAGACACTTGAACAGGCTGTTGATAAAGAAGTACGTGAAGAGATTGGTATTACTGAGGCAGAATATCAGTTAATGATACAGTATATTTGGGAAAGCGAAATTGAACGGGAATTGGTATATGTTTTTTTTGCAGAAACAAAGCAAGAAATTTCAATAAATAAAGATGAACTAGAAGACGGAAAGTTTTGGCCGTTTAAAAAAATAAAAGAACAAATGGGCAAAAATGTGTTTACACCAAATTTTGAAAAAGAATTTGGCGAGGATATATCACCTTTTATAAGGCAGGAAGTTTAAACAAAAAAAAACAAAACACCCCCCTGAGCTTTTAGTATTTTAAAAAGCATTGCTATTAGCATTGTGTACGCATTTCTCGTGTTGGTTTATTTTATGCGTTTTAGCATTTTTTTTTGATTTTCAAAAAAAAATGTTAACCTTCGTTAATTCTAAAACACGAAAAACACTATTTTTAATATTATTCAGTTATTTAATAATAAATATCTGATAATTTGCATCAGAATTATTCAGGTTTGTGCAGCACAGGTATATAAAAATTTATAATATCAAAATTTGTGTGTTTTTTGAGGCATTCTTTTATGGGGAAAGTTTTATTCGGTAATTAAAATTGATATTTTCAAATATTCAAAAATCATGAACAAAAAATTATTACAATATTCATTACCTTTGATATTAATTGGTTTATTTGCTTTTACTATATATCAGAGTGGCAGGAGGGAAAAAGTTTTACTGGGGGTTTTGACTAAAAGCCTGGAAGCCGGGCATTATGAAGCATATAAAATCGATGATCGAATTTCAGGTTTATTGCATAAAAAATATATCGAAAATTTAGATTATGGTAAAAGGTATTTTTTAAAGTCAGATATTGAGTTACTTGAAAAATATAAATATTTACTTGATGATGAAATCAACAATAGGAGTTTTGATTTTTTTGATTTAACCGTTGAATTAATAAAAAAACGGCAAGATGAGGTTGAAGGGTTTTATAACGAAATTTTGGAAAAACCATTTAACTTTAATAAAAGGGATCAAATAGAAACCGATCCTGACAAACTTGATTTCCCAAAAAATGAAAAAGAAAGGTATGACCGATGGAGGATACAATTTAAATATCAGACCTTGTCTAAATTACATTATTTTTTAACTATCCAAGAAAATGCAATTGCCGATAAAGATACGGCTTTTAAAGTCGAAACTTATGAGGCAATAGAAATTAAGGCAAGAAAAAAAGTTGCCGGCGATTACAAAGAAATGTTCCGCCGTTTACATCAATTAAACGAAAAAGATCGACTTTCGGCTTACCTTAATGCACTTACTGAAAGCTACGACCCACATTCTGAATTTATGCCACCAAAAGAAAAGGCCGATTTTGATATACAAATATCAGGGAAACTTGAAGGTATTGGAGCTCAACTTCAAGAACAAAATGATGGATATATCAAGGTGGCTAGGATTGTACCAGGAAGCGCATCGTGGAAACAAGGGCAACTTAAAGCAGGTGATTTGATTTTAAAAATTGCCCAAGGCGATGGCGAACCCCGTAATTTAGTAGGAGTTCGCGTTACCGATGCCGTACAATATATAAGGGGAAAAAAAGGGACAGAAGCCAGGTTGACTGTTAAAAAACCGGATGGCTCAATAGTAATTATCCCGATAATTCGGGAAGTAGTTATTTTGGAAGAAACTTTTGCAAAATCGGCAATAATTAAAAACGATAATTCTGATTTTAAAACCGGATATATATATCTACCTAAGTTCTATGTCGATTTTAAAAACCGGAACGGCAGGCATTGTTCAAAAGATGTTGAGCTGGAGCTTGAAAAATTGAAAAAGGAAAATGTTGACGGTATTGTGCTTGACTTGCGAAATAATGGGGGCGGTTCTTTACAGGATGTGGTTGATATGGCCGGCTTGTTTATAAAGGATGGACCTATAGTACAGGTAAAAGGAAGGTATGGTAAGCCTTACATCCTTAAAGACAGGGATTCAAGGATTCAATATAGTGGCAAATTAATAATCATGGTGAATACATTAAGTGCATCAGCTTCAGAAATTTTAGCAGCGGCCATGCAGGATTATCATAGGGCAATAATTGTTGGAAGCCCAATTACTTACGGAAAAGGTACAGTGCAAAATATTGTTGACTTAGATAGGATGGTGAAAAATGCTTATGATGATGTAAAACCACTTGGTGCTTTACGTTTAACCATTCAAAAATTTTATAGGATTAATGGTGGGGCAACCCAATTGAAAGGTGTTAAAGCTGATATTATTTTACCTGATTTGTATGGGGGGATTGAAATTGGTGAAAGAGAGCTTGACGATGTTATCCCATGGGACGAAATTGATGCCGCAAAATATTCTGTATGGGAAAATACTATTAAAGGATTAGACCTTTTAAAAGCAGAAAGTGAAAAAAGGGTGAATAATAATAAAGATTTTGCTTTGGTAAACGAAAATTCAGCACGACTGATAAAACAAAGAGATATTACAAAATATAGTTTAAACTTAAAAAAGTATAGGGCAAAACAAAAAAAACTAAAAGCTGAATCGAAAAAGTTTGATAATGTATTCAAGGATGAAACCTCGATGCATATTTTTTCGCTAAAAGGAGATTTGGATAAAATACAAGGAGATAGTCTTAAACTAGCAAGTGCCGAAGCTTGGCGCAAACAGCTTGCAAAAGATGCTTACCTTGAAGAGACTATGAGAATTATGCAGGGAATAAAATAAACGCTTAAACAAATAACCAACATATTTTTTAATCAATAACCCACTAATTTTGCAGTAATTCCTTAATTTCCTTAATTAATCGAGGGCCTTCGTAAATAAATCCGGTGTAAAGTTGTATAAGGCTGGCACCGGCTTTTAATTTTTCGATAGCGTCATCTGCAGTCATTATACCGCCCACACCAATTACAGGGAATGCATTATTTGATTTTTCAACAATATATTTGATAATTTCTGTAGAGCGTTCTTTCAAAGGTTTACCGCTTAAACCACCATTACCAATTTTTTCAATTTCATTTTTAGGGTAGGATAGGCCTTCTCTCGATATTGTTGTGTTTGTTGCAATTATTCCACTGGTTTTTGTTTCTAAAATAATTTCTATAATATCGTCAAGTTGATCGTTCGATAAATCAGGTGCTATTTTTAGTAAAATTGGTTTTGGTGTACTCTTCCGGTTATTAAGTGATTGTAGCTTGTTCAATAATTTTGTGAGAGGCTCTTTTTCTTGTAATTCCCGTAAATTGGGCGTGTTGGGCGAACTTACATTTACAACAAAATAATCAACATATGGGTAAAGGTTTTCAAAGCCTTTTTCATAATCATTTACAGCATTTTCGTTTTGTGTTAATTTGTTTTTACCGATATTCCCACCAATTATGATTTTTGATTTTTTCCTTTTCAGTTTTTCAATTGCAGATTTTAGCCCTTTGTTATTAAAACCCATGCGGTTTATCAATGCCTGGTCTTTTTTTAACCTAAAAGCCCTGGGTTTTGGGTTACCTGGTTGGGCTTCAGGTGTAAGTGTGCCAATTTCCACAAAGCCAAACCCAAGATATCCCAACATATCGAAAACGTCGGCATCTTTGTCTAATCCGGCTGCTAATCCAACAGGGTTCGGAAAATCTATCCCAAAAACCGAGCGTTTAAGCTTAGGGTTATTTGTTTGGAAAATTTTTCGGATGATAAATGGGACACCAGGTACAAACGATGCAATTTTTAAAAAACTAAAAGTAAAAGCATGGATAGTTTCGGGTTGAAATTTGAATAGGATAGGGCGGATAATTGTTTTATACATATTATATTTTTTTGCAAAGATAATTAAGACACTCTAAGCAGAAAAAAAATTGAACCAAAATTTCTGTTTGTTGTTTGGTAATTTGTTTAAATACCTCTGTGAGAGTGAAATATATTGATATAAGATACAGGATAATTTAAATATGCGATTCTCGTGAAGTTAAAAAACGTGTTTTTTACTTGTTTTTTTTGGGGTTTAGCTCTTCGAAAGTCCCGTCATCGTAGAAAACTATGATTCTTTCAATGTTGCGGGTTTTAGGCAAAATATCGTCTGTTTTTTTAGTGTTTGTAGGTGGAACATGTTCTTTTTCTTCAAAAACCGGTTGTATTTCTTCAGTTTTGGCAGTTTTTATATTTTTTTGTGGTGTTTCATCAAAAATAAATTCTTTTTGCTGAACTGTGTTATACATTTCCCCTTTTCCAATAATTAACCAATCTGGATTAATTGCAGGGAAATTCCTAAGGACTTTTTGAATAAAATCAAGGCTTGGTTTATTGCGCCCCGAAATTATATGAGATATACTTGAGCGCTGAACATTTAAAATATCTGCGAACTTTGAGGACGATAAATTCTCCTCGTTTAATAAGCTGAATATTCGGTCTTTTATCTGGTTTTTTACCATGTTACAAATGTAAGAATAAAAATGTTCACAATTGTAACATTTGCGAAAAAGGATGGTTTACAGTTGTAAGCTATGGGGTTGGTTTGACCCACACTTAGGTAAGCATTAAAAGTTGATGAAATTAATTTGGCACCACAGTTGTATTAAACCATACATTTAAGCCTAAAAACTGGCATTTACCGGTATAAAAATATATTTTTGATAGAATGTATAAGGTAATTTTTGCTATAATTGGGGAGGTTGTTTTGTTTTTACCTACTAAATGCTATGTTTAGGTTAGTAATTGGCCTTTTCTGTACAAATATTCCTCACTTTAAAGGGTTTTTTATAAAAAGGCATATATTATACTTAAAACCTTCCATATTCCGATAAAACAGTTGTTTTATAATCACCTATGTACTAGGATATTGGCAAATTTATAGAGTTTATCTGATTTATTTAAGCAATTACTTTACTTTAAAACATTTAAAGGCTTGATTATCAGGGATAGGGTTAATGGTAGTTTACATTTGTATACATGTTTAATGGTTTTTTCACCTTTCTGATGAGACTTCTTAAATATTTGCTTTAAATAATCTTTATAAACTACTGGTTTATTGACATTAAGATAATAGTATTGCACTGTTGTTAAATTAATAATGTAAATTTGTTAAATTACATTTGTCAATGCTCTAAAAACGGGCAAAAGGTTACAAGTGTAACCGTGTTGCGGCAACAAAAATGTTTACTTATGTGAACGCTTTGGGTTTAAGGTCTTTTTTTTATACCTTTTAAGGTATTTTTTCAAAAAATAAAAAAAGTGCTTTAAATCGCCTCTTTTGCATTTTGTTTTTAGCTGCTTTTTCTTCGAATTTTTACCTTATATTTAAAGTAGTTTAATGCCGGAAATAAAAATAAGCTGAATGAAGCTTAGCATTTTACTTCGTTCTACCCTATCCAATGGTTTTAGTTTTCAATCTTTTGGTTATTAAGGTGTTCAGGCTTATTTGTATTTTTAAATTATTATTTTTGGTTTTTTTTTCGTATTATTGTTGCTATAATGTAAATTAAAGCAAAAAAGAATTATGAAATTATTAGACGGAAAAACAGCAATAATTACTGGTGCAGCAAGAGGGATTGGCAGAGCGATTGCTTTAACTTTTGGTAAGCATGGGGCAAATGTTGCGTTTACGGATATGGCCATTGATGAAAATGTTAAATCTCTAGAAAACGAATTGGCCGAAATGGGTGTAAAAGGTAAAGGATATGCTTCTGACGCATCTAATTTTGAAGCTTCTCAAAAACTTGTAGATCAGGTTGTTGAAGATTTTGGTCAAGTAGATGTTTTGATTAACAATGCAGGTATAACACGTGATACATTGCTTATGAGAATGAGCGAGGAACAATGGGATTTGGTATTAAATGTTAATTTAAAGTCGGCTTTTAACATGACAAAAGCTGTGATAGGCCCCATGATGAGGAAAAAAGCAGGTTCAATTATTAATATGAGCTCAATTGTTGGTGTAGGTGGTAATGCCGCTCAGGTAAATTATTCTGCATCAAAAGCCGGGATGATAGGGATTACAAAATCGGTGGCCAAAGAGCTTGGTGGAAGGAATATTCGCTGTAATGCTATTGCCCCAGGGTTTATTATTACTGATATGACTGCAAAATTGCCCGAAAAGGTAGTAGAGGAATGGAAAAAAGGTATTCCTTTAAAACGTGGTGGTACACCTGAAGATGTTGCCAATACGGCCCTTTTCCTTGCTTCAGATTTATCGGCATATATTAGCGGACAGGTAATTCAGGTTACAGGTGGTATGCTTATATAACTTCAAAATTTTTTGAAGCGTTAATATCTGTGATTTGTAACATAACTAAAACATATATAGATGAAAAAAACAAAAATGCTTGGCAGGTTAAAAAGGATGGCCGGTTGGGTCCAGCAGCCTGTAGATAAAAATATGCCTGGTGAAAAAACTGTTATTATGAAAGGAAAGGTAACAGCAAAAGTATTAAACGCCAGATCTGATTCTGGTTTAGATAGCGAAGTAATAGGAAAGCTGAAAAAAAATGATTTAGTTGAGATAGTTACAATTCTTGAAGATTGGTATGAAATCCAGTTTAACGAATCATTTGCTTTTGCATCTGCAAAATTTATCAGCCCTTTAATTAAAAGCGGATTAGTTAAAGCTAAATTGCTGAATGTTAGGTCGTTACCTAATAAGAATTCTGATATAATCGGTAAGCTAAAAAAGGATAAAAAAATTATTGTCGTTGACGAACTTGATGGTTGGTTAAGGATAAAGTATAAAGAATCTTTTGGATATGTATCGGCAAAATATATCGACCTGAAAGCTAAAAAAAATGGTAAAAACTATCTTTATGCTAATGAGGAATTGCAAAAATTACCTTTAGAACCAGAAAAAAAACTAGAAGTGGTTGGCGGGCGTATCCAGAAAATAGTTAGGCAAACTTACAATAAATATGGTAATTTATTACAAGCGCTCAGCAAACAGCTTGGTATTGATGTGGCCAGTGCTATTGCTGTTATTGCTGTTGAAAGTGGCGGTAAAGGTTTTGATGATGAAAAGGTGATTATCAGGTTCGAGAATCATTTGTTTTACAGGTATTGGGGGAAAGAAAACGAAAAAGTTTTTAAAGAACATTTTAAATATGGTAGTGGTAAAAAGTGGTTAGGGCATAAATTTAGGGATGACCCAAAAGGGGAATGGGCAAATTTTCATGGAGATCAGGAAAAAGAACACGAAGTTTTAGCATTTGCCAGAAAATTAGATAACGAACTAGCATTAAAATCTATTAGCATGGGTTTGCCGCAAATACTTGGAAGTAATTCAAAAATAATAGGTTACGACAGTATTATTGAAATGTATGAAAATTTTAATAAAGATATTCGTTTCCATATTTTTGGTTTGTTTGATTTTTTAAGCCCCAGGATGATTAAATTTCTTAAAAATCAGGAATTTGTAAATTTTGCAAAATATTATAATGGTGCAGGACAGGCCCGTAGGTATGGTAAATTTTTGCAAGATTATTATGAGGCTTTCCCAAAAAATGTTGTTTAGGAGCCTACATGTAATAAAATATAGTTAACAATGTAGAAGTTGAAGAACCAAATTTTTAAATTTTTGGTTTTTCAACTTTTGTTTATTGGTATTATTTGGTGTTTATTTCTAATATAAGTTTTAGATTTAAATAGTATCATTAAATAACTGTTAAAGTAAGGAACCGTATCGAAATAAATTGACCATCTAAGCTTATTCTTTTGCCCTTGTAAGTTCCTCGAAAAAGTTCTAAAATGGTGACTAAATAGTAAATAGCAAATAATGGAACTTACAATTTTAGAGACAGAGTATTTTAAATTATTGGAAGATGAAATTTTAATAAAAGATTTTGAAAATTGGGTTTATTCTTCAGATATTTTAGAAAACGAATTAGGTAACTATCTGTATGTTAGCCTGTTATCATTTAAGTATAATAAAAGGGATAGTAAATATGAACTGAAAAAATTATTAAAAAATGTAGTTGATTTTGGTAAATATGAGCGATTGCATTTATCAAATATTTTGACTTCAATAATAAATGGGGAAAAAAATGCAGCAAATTTATTGATAAAATGTTATGATTTATTAGGTGAGGGCTACCATTTTTTGGAATATTTTGAGTTTGTTGGATATTGTGATAATTACGAAGAATTACCAAATGTATTTTCGTCGGAAGATAAAATTAAATCTGCTGAAATTTTGAGGTGGTTTAAAAATGAAGAAATTATTTTAACGGGTAATAGAGTGGGGGAGTTTAATCAGCGGGAATATATTGACAACAGAAATATTAAGCATGCTTCAAATATTTGGACAAAAAATGTAATTTTGCAAAAAAACAAAAAATAATGGTTCTACTACCATTATAGTGGGTGCTTAACCATAAAGTAATTTTCATATAAATTAAAAAAATGCATACCGAAATTTTAAGTAAATATTCACTTTGGTTTATTTTGCCATTGTTGTTATTTTCAGCCTTTCTGGCTTGGTATCTTTACCGTAAAGATGAAAAAATTACAGGGCTTGATGGTTGGCAAATATGCTTAATGGCGACTGCCCGGTTTTTAAGCATATTTTTTATTGGTTTTTTACTGTTATCAATTGCAATCCGTTATGTTAGTATAAAAATTGAAGAACCGCTTATTATTGTGGCACAAGATAATTCTGAGTCGGTAAAATTAGCTAATAACGGACAAACTATAAATTATAAAACAAAATTTAGCAACTTTTTAAAGGGGCTTGGTTCTGATTATTCAGTTGAAACTTTATCGTTTGGCGAAAAAGTTAGCGACAGTATTTCATACAGCTTTAACGAAAAAGAAAGCAATTTTACAGCTTTATTTGAACATCTAGAAAAAGAATATGTAAACTATAATATTGGAGCATTGGTAATTGCTTCAGATGGTATTTACAATAAGGGTATAAACCCTGTATATTCGGCAAAAAAATTATCATACCCAATATATACAATAGCATTAGGCGATTCAAGCCGAAAAAAAGATACCTACATCAAAGATTTGTTAAACAACCCTATTGCTTTTCTTGGCGATAAGTTTCCGCTTGAAATTCATCTTAGTAGTTTCGGTTTTAGTGGTAAAAGTGTAAATTTAAGTGTATTAAATAATGGTAAAACAATAATTAACGAAAAAATTGACATTAAAAGCAACGATTTTTTCAAGAAACTACATTTCGACATCGAAGCTGAAAAAAAGGGCTTGCAGCATTACCATGTAAAAATTTCTGCGCTAGATGGTGAGTTCACCACATCTAATAATTATAAAAGTTTTGCCATTGATGTAATTGATGACAAGAAAAAAGTCCTGGTTCTTGCTAATTCCGTTCATCCAGATATTTCGGCTATCCGTGAGGCATTAAAAACAAACAAAAACATATTAACTGATTTCTATACAGTTGATAGTTTTGATAAAAACATTGAGGATTACCAGTTGATTATCTTTCATCAGTTGCCTTCGTTCAAGCATGGTGTTAAAAACCTATTTTTAAGGCTTAATAGAGCTAAAATACCGGCTTTGTTCATATTGGGGTCAAAAACAAATATTGCTATCCTAAATACCTTAAATACAGGATTTAAGCTTATGAAAAACCAAAGGGCGTTTGAGCTGTCGGTAGCTTATATTAACAATAAATTTAATTTATTTGAAATAGAACAGATAAAAGCTGCAAAGTTTAGCAACTATCCTCCTTTGGTAGCCCCTTTTGGTGAATATAAAATGGCGGGAAAAGCTGATATTTTAATGTATCAGGATATTAAAGGCATTAAAACTGAAAAACCTTTGATTTTTTTATTTGCCGAAAATGATAATACATTGGGCAAGTATGGTTTTATTTGTGGCGAAGGTATTTGGAAATGGCGTATAAATGATTACCGTGAAAATGAAAGCCATACTAATTTTGACGGGTTAATTAATAAATTAGTCCATTATTTATCGCTTAATATTAAAAAGGAGCGTTTTGTTGTTCATGCCAAAAGGATTTTTAATGAAAACGAGCCGATTATTTTCCGAGCCGATTATTACAACAAAAGTTACGAGTTAAATAACGAAGCTGAAGTTTCTTTGGAAATTACCAATGAAGAAAATAAAAAATTCAGCTATCTTTTTTCGCCCTACAATAGTTCATATACATTGAATATTGGTCAACTTCCGGTTGGAAATTATTCTTACACTGCTAAAACTAGAGCAGAGGGTAAAACTTTTGTAAATTCAGGTTCTTTTATTATTGTTCCTTTAAATGTGGAAGCAGTTAATATACAGGCAAATTTTCCAATGTTATTTCAATTGGCACATGAAAATGGTGGGGCAATGTTTTTACCTGACAGCTTGGATCGACTGATTTCAAATTTCAAATTGGATAAAAACATTAAAGCTATTTCATTTTCAACCAAGGATATAACCGATTTAATTGAGCTTAAATGGCTCTTTTTTATAATAATTGGCTTGTTGTCGTTAGAATGGTTTTTACGTAAATTTTTTGGTTCATATTAACAAGAAAATATCAGTAAAGCCTTTGGCGAAAATATATTATTCGAGGATATTTCTTTTAGCCTGCATAAAGACCAAAAGGTTGCTTTAATTGCAAAAAATGGGACAGGAAAATCAACATTGCTAAATATTATTTACGGAAAAGATATTGCCGATTCAGGTAAAGTTGGTTTCAGAAAAAATATTAGTGTTTCGTATCTTGAGCAAAACCCTGAATATAAGCACGATGCAATTATTATCGATCATATTTTTCGTTCAACGGATAATATAAGTAAAGTAATTCGTAATTACGAAGAGGCTATTATTTCTGCCGATGCCGGTAAAATTCAGTCTGCAATTGAGCAAATGGATTTAGCAGAGGCTTGGGATTATGAACAAAAAATAAAAGAAATACTTCACAAATTAAAAATTACAGATTTTGAGCAAAAAATTAGCACTTTATCAGGTGGTGAACGCCGAAGGGTGGCCCTGGCAACGGCATTGATAGATAAAGCTGATGTGTTGATTCTTGATGAACCTACTAATCACCTTGATTTACAAATGATTGACTGGTTAGAGAAGTATCTGAAAAACGAAAAACTTAGCTTGTTAATGGTTACGCACGACAGGTATTTTTTGGACAATGTTTGCCATGAAATTATTGAACTTGACAGGCATACCGCATACAAATATAAAGGTAGCTACCAGTATTACATTGAAAAAAGGGCAGAGCGCATGCAACTAATGCAGGCCGAAATAGATAAAGCCTCAAACCTTTACCGAAAAGAACTAGATTGGATGCGTAGGATGCCTCAAGCCAGAGCCACTAAAGCAAAATACCGGATAGATAATTTCTACAAAATTGAGGGAAAAGCAAAGCAAAATATTGATGAAAAAACACAAAAACTTGAAATTAATACTGCAAGGCTTGGGAAAAAAGTCCTTGATGTTTTAAATATCAGTAAATCATTTGACGATAAAAAAATTATCGATAATTTTTCATATAAATTCGGGCGGAAAGATAAAATTGGTATTGTTGGTCCTAATGGGAGCGGAAAGAGTACATTTCTAAATATAATTACTGATAAACTCAGCCCCGATAAAGGCGAAATTGATAAAGGCCAAACAGTTGTTTTTGGATACTACACCCAAAGTGGGTTTAATTTGGACAACGATAAACGGATGATCGAAATTATAAAAGATATTGCAGAAGTAATCCCTGTTGGGAAAAACAGGTCTTTATCTGCCTTGCAATTTCTTGAATATTTTCAATTTGATAAAGAAAAACATTATTCATATATTTCAAAACTGAGTGGTGGTGAGCGCAAAAGGCTATATTTGATGACCATTTTAATGGAAAACCCTAATTTTTTGATTTTAGATGAGCCTACCAACGATTTTGATATACAAACATTAAATGTTTTAGAAGAATATTTGAAAAATTTTGATGGCAATGTATTGATTGTTTCTCACGACCGTTTTTTTATGGACAAAGTTGTTGAGCAACTTTTTGTTTTTGAAAAAGAGGGTAATATTTATTCTTTCCCGGGTAATTATGCCGATTATCGCAAATATAAAACACTAAAAGAAAAAGAAGAAAAAAAGGAAGTGCAAAAATTAAAAGATCTGATAAAACCAAAAGAAAAAGCACCCAAACCAAAGAAAAAATTCGGATATAAAGAACAAAAAGAATATGAAAGTTTAGAGAAAGAACTAGAGGTTTTAGAAATCAGGAAGACGGAAATTGAAACCATAATGAACTCAGGCACACTTGACAACGATAAATTAATAGAGCATTCAAAAGAATATGCCAAAATAACCGAAAGTATTGGCAAAAAAGAAATGCGTTGGCTGGGACTCAGTGAGTTAATCGATAATTAATGCAAATTTTTACGTACCCTAACTTTATTACCTTTTCCTAAATACTCCATTTCATCAAAAAGAAAATGGGTAATAAATATGCCACGTCCATTAAGTTCCATTAGCTGGGCACCTTTGGTGGGGTCGGGAATAAGTCGCCAGTCAAACCCTTTACCTTCGTCTGTAATAACCCATTCGCAAAACTTTGGGCGCAGTTTATATCTTACTTTTAATTTTCTACGGGAAAATTTAGGTATTTTCATTTTCTCATCATACAATTCAAGTATGGTATTATCATTTGATGCTTTAACTTTTTCGTTAAACGAAATCCCGAGATTCCCGTGTTCCATCGAATTTGTTATTAATTCATCAAGTCCAAGTTCAATATTTGTTATTTCAGAATCATCGAGCTTAATGTCAATTTCAGCAATTAATTGGCTAATAATTGAAGGAATATGTTTGATATTTGTTATAAATTCTAAACTTAAATCTTTCTTCAGAAGTTTTCCTTCTGCTTTTTTAGCTAATTTATGGCTCTCAATTAGTAATTTATACTTATTTAAAAGTTTTATCAGGCTTTGTGATTTTATAGGTTTTTTTAAGTAATTATTTGCACCTAAACGCAAAGCTTCAATAGCATAATCCTCGGTACCAAAAGCAGTTGTTATAATAAAAATAGTATCTGATTTATCTTTCCTGATAATATTTAACATTTGCAGGCCGTCCATTATTGGCATTTGAATATCGCTAATAATTATATCAGGATCAAACGATTTATATTCAGCCAATCCCTCTTCTCCATTTTCTACCGCCCTAACCTCATAACCTTCAAGCCTAACAAGGTTTAATAAATATTCCCTTGAGCCATAATCATCTTCAACAACTAATACTTTCACACGTTTAAATTTTAGTTAAGTAATTGAAATTTAATCATATCCTTTTGCAGTACGATTAAATTGCTTATATGAATTCCCTAGATTAAGGATTCGTCCACTTCTTTTTTATAATTAATAACGAGTTAAAAATAAATAAAAAAAACCATTTATAATTATTTTATTATAAAATTCGATGTAAAAGTGGTAATATTTCCTTTGTAATCTATTATTTTAAGCCGTTTATTATTGACCAAATTTACAGGTTTAATTACGGGTGGGCTTGTATCCGTAAGGACAACGAAATTGCCAAAAGAATTTGTTTTGGCAATAACAAAACCATCAA
>NBLH01000227.1 GCA_002084525.1 Bacteroidetes bacterium 4572_117
AAAAAAAAACTAAAGAATTACTATTAAAAGATTTCTTGTATATTTACAGGGAATCTTTTTTGTTTAAAGCTGTTTATGTATCAATAGTTCAGTATATTCACACATATACGATTGATTAACTGGTAATTACGGAAATTTATTTGATTATACTAATTTATTAATAACCAAAGCTTTGCGACTTTGCAAGAAACAAAAATTTAACATAGAGTTGATGTATCTCAATTGTATTAAACCAAAATCTCATATATTTGCAATTGTTTTATACACAATCATTTACATTTTTTTTCCTACAAATAACTCTACTATTGATGCTTACAATTATGCGGCTAATGTAAAATGGGGCCACGATTTATTTTTTCCGCACCACTTATTATATAACTTACCTGCATGGTTAATACATTCATTATTTCAAACTTTTTATTTCGATTTGGATGTATTGCAACTAATGAAAACAATTAATGCAATAGCTGCCGGGCTGGTTTTATTTGTTTTTTTTAAAATATTGAAACAATTATCAGTTCAAAAAAATACAATAACAGCTTTATTATTGGTTGCAGGAAGTAGCTTTGGATTTTTTCGCTTTGCTACTGAAAATGAAGCATATATCATACCACTTTTAATGTCGGTAATTTCAAGTTACTATTTTTTATTGTTTGTTAATAAAAAACTAAACCAATATATTCTTGTTAGTGGTTTTTTTGCCTCAATGGCTTGTTTGTTTCATCAAATTCACGTGTTTTGGTTTATAGGTATTTTTATTGGATTAATAAGCTTTAAATATAAAACAAAGCCACTTGTATTTTTTCTTTTGCCAGGCTTTTTAATTCCAGTTGTTTATTTTTTGGCATTTCGTTTCGGTAATAACGAATTTATAAAAGCCGATAATTTGTTAATATATGTTTTGTACGATTATTTTTACGGAACTGCAAATGTTGAATTTAGTTTTGATAATATAATACTTGGCTTTATCAATTTAATACGTTCATACGTTCAAGTGCATGGTATAATATTAATACTGATAAAAAAATATGTGTTTTTAATAATTGTTATTTTGCTTTCGGGTTTTTTCTTTATAAAAGCTCTGTTAAGCTTAAAATCAATACAAAAAAACAAACAATTAAACCGTAATTTTTTATTGGTACATGTTATAATTTTTATCCTTCAATTTGCTTTTGCCATTTTTGCAGGTGGTAATGCCGAATTTATGGTTATGCTACCAATTTTAAGTTTATTCGTAGCAATTACTTATGTTGAATTAAATAATACGTTCTATAAAAACCTTGGGATTGCAATTCTTATCTGGAATATGAGTTTTGCAGTATTACCAAACTATATATTTGATTATAAAAACAATAAACAAATAATTAATTATATTGAAACAAAAACTAAGCATTATTTTATTCTTTCTGAAGACGTTCTTATACAAAATAAAATATATTACCAAACAGGAATTCCATGGAACGGATATATTCTAAAATCACCGGCAGGGAATAAAATAAACGGTAAAAATCTATCTGAACTCAGCCTACAAATTGATAGTTTATTAAAACAAAACAAAACAATTTATACCGATTGTATTGATGAGCCTGTAGTATTTAATCGGGCAGCTTATTTGTCGGCAAACGAAAACAACTTGTTTTTTAAGAATTACCACAACATCAAGGTCGATTCATTTCAAACATTTGCAGGTACAAAATATATTAATGTTATAAAATAACCGATGAATAAAAAAAACCGTATCATTAAAATTGAAGCATTGTCAACAACAAAAATAAAATGGCATTTTACATTTAAACCATTTTTACCAGATATTGAAATATTAAAACTAAAAATGGAAACCGAACTAAATTTGATAAATGCATTTAGATGGAACAGTTAAAATTATTGGTTATTTGGTTATTGAGTGTTGAATGTTGAAGTTGACAGTTTGCATCTTAGACCAACGACTTAGTAATCAACAACTTAACAACCAACCAATTACCAGTTACAAGTTACTAATTACAAGTTACTAATTACCAGTTACTAATTAATAAAAAACAGCGAACTATCGCCATAACTTAAAAACCTAAATCCATTCGCAAGCGCATATTTGTATATTTCTTTCCACTTATCTCCAACAATAGCGGCAATTAAAAGTAATAATGTGCTTTGAGGCTGATGAAAATTAGTAACCAATCCGTTTATTACCTTAAATTTATAACCTGGTACTATTATTATTTGAGTAGAAGCATCAAAATATTCCAAACTGTTCTTTTCCATATAATCAATTAGCGATGTTATAGATTCGTCAAGTGAGGTATTTGTTTTTAGGGAATAAACCTCCCATTGCACCACAGTTAAATCATGGTCAATATCACTATTTGTCAATAACTTAACACCAAGCCAGTATAAGCTTTCTAAAGTACGTACCGATGTTGTACCAACTGCAACTATTCGCCCTTTTGCGTTTATTAGGTTTTGCAAAAACGATTTCTCTACCCTAAAATGTTCTTTGTGCATTTCGTGGCCATCAATTGTTTCGCTTTTTACAGGCCTGAAAGTACCTGCACCAACATGTAGGGTTAGTTCTTGTTTTTTAACGCCTGCTTTTTTTAAATCATCAAAAACCTTATCGGTAAAATGCAAACCGGCAGTAGGTGCCGCCACCGAACCTTTTTGCTTTGCATAAATAGTTTGGTATCGCGTTTTATCTAATTTTTCGGCTTTTCGGTTTAAATATGGCGGAAGCGGTGTTTTACCAATATGTTCCAAAATATCGGCAAAACTTAATTCATTATTTATACCATCAACAGCTTGCCAACTAAAACCAACAACCAGTGTTGCACCATCCCCTGTAAGCTTCTCAGCTTCAATAACATATACGCAATTATCAATTTCAATTTGTTTTTGTAAATTACCACCTGTTTTCCATTTTTTTAAATTACCGACCATGCATTTCCATTCACATTTTTTTGTACTCTGGAACGATAAATTATAATCGGCAGGTGCGTAGGGCTCAAGGCAGAATATTTCTATATTTGCACCGGTATCTTTTTTAAAAGCTAGGCGTGCTTGTATAACTTTGGCATTATTAAATACCAATAAATCATCAGCCTTTAAAAAATCTGGTAATTGTTTAAATTTGGTTTTTTTAATATCGTTTTTTTCAAGATACAACAAATTTGAACCGTCCCTGTTTTCAAGTGGGTATTTTGCAATTCTTTCGTCCGATAAATTATAGTTATAATCTTTTGTTGCTATATTTTTATAATTGTGTTGCATAAAATTTTGTTTTGCAAGCTATAATTACACAGTTTTTACAAAAATACCACTATATTGATAAACCACAAATCAAAACTATTATTAATCTAAAATTTCACTAAATGTTGTATTAAAAGTACAGAATTTTGTAATTTTGCATTTCATTAATAAAACTAAAAAGAAATGAGATATAATATAGGCGATAAAGTACGTTTTTTAAACGATGTTGGAGGCGGCACAATAGTAAAATACATTGATAAAGGCACAGTTGCTGTACTTAACGATGACGAGTTTGAAATACCTGTTTCAATTAAGGAGCTAATAGCTGTTAAAACCGGTGATTACGATGCACAAAAAACTACTGATGACGATAACGCATATTATGAAAAAATTAAAGCTGTTGAAGCCGAAGTTGAACCTGAAGACGATTACGAGAAGGATGATGACAACATATACACCTACCTTGCGTTTGTACCTGTAAATCAGAAGGATCTAACTGAAAGCGACCTTGAATTACATATCATAAACGATAGCAATTACCATGTATATTATAATGTGATGATAAAATTTGGGGCAATGCATGTTAGCCACCCTGGCAAATTAGAGGCAAATAGCAAATTTCCTTTAAAAACCTTTAAAAAAGAGCTGTTTAACGATATGGATTCATTGGTTGTGCAATGTATGTATTACAAAAATAACCCACACGATGTTAAACCAAATGTTTCGAAAGAAATTAAACTAAACCCGGTTAAATTTTTCAGGGAAAGCAGTTTTACCGAAAACGATTTTTTCCATGAAAATGCTTATATGATTACTGTTTTTGAAGAAGCAAAGCCTGAAACTGTGCAAGAAATGCCTGAAATAAGTAACAAAGAAATAAAAAAAGCTATTCAGGAAAAAGAATTTGATAGTAGAAGAGGGAAAAGGCCCAGAAAATTCCAATCATCAAAACGAAAAGAAATAAGAGAAATAGATTTGCATATAAATGAATTGTTAGATGATACTAAAGGACTATCAAATACGGAAATGCTTGAGGTGCAAATGAAGCATTTTGATGAAGAAATGCAAAAAGCAATTAAAGAGAAAGTACTAAAAATTGTTTTTATCCATGGTTTAGGAAATGGTACATTAAAAATGGAAGTACGAAAAGAGTTAGACCGGAAATACAAAAAATATCGGCACCAAGATGCTTCATTTAAAGAGTATGGCTTTGGTGCAACTATGGTTTATTTGCATTAATTAGTACTACTTTACGAAGTTATAATTATCTGACAAATAGGCTGAAAGCCTTATTTAATTCAACCCAAGGCAACGCCTTGGGTAAAAAGAACAAAATGTTTTTCTGGACTGAAAGTCCAGCTTAATTTGATATATTGATAAGTTGGGCTTTCAGCCAGCAATTAATTTTGATGTTTACCATAACCCAAGGCGTTGCCTTGGGCTGAAATGATTTAGCCTTTCAGGCTGATTATTAGTAAGTTTTAAGTTCGTAAAGTAGTACCAAGCTACGTTCTAGCTCAAGATTTAAACCCAAATCCTAACAATGGAATTATTAATTTGGATGTTTATTATGAATCTTTTACCGGTTCATTTGTATTATTAGATTTAAACACAGGTTATTATAAAATTTACAACGATTCAATTAGTTCACAAAGATATTCACCTTGTTCAACATTTAAAATAGCCAATTCTTTAATTGGTTTAGAATCTAAAGTTGCTAAAAATGCAGATTATCTCATCAAATATGATAGTATAAAAAATCCTGCTGAGCCATGGATGTTGAAAAGGGAGCCGTTTAAATATTGGATGCAAGACCATACTTTAAAAACTGCCATTAAAAATTCGGTAGTTTGGTATTATCGGGAATTGGCAACTAGGATTGGAAATAAAAACATGACAAAACTACTTGGGCAAATAGATTATGGAAACAATAATATTTCATCAGGTATTGATAATTTTTGGTTATGTGGCTCTTTAAAAATATCTGCAAAAGAACAAGTAGAATTTATAAAAAAGCTTTATTATAACCAAGTAAGCGGTTTTTCTGATAAATCTCAAAAAATTGTCAAAAATATAATGCTAAATGAAACAACTGACAATTATAAACTATATGGCAAAACAGGTGGGGGCGGTTGTTTTGACGACAAAAAAATTGGCTGGTATGTTGGGTTCGTTGAAACAAATACGGGCAGCTACGTTTTTGCTATGAATATAATTGTAAATGATTTCAGCTATTTAATGCAAAAAAAGCAAGTTAGCTTAACAAAAAAAGTATTAAGGGACTATAAAATAATAAATTATTAACTAAAAAATAAATATTATGCCGGGAATGGAATTTTTTGGTGCCGAAGAACGCAAAGAAATTATGGACGTTCTGGAAACAGGGGCACTTTTTCGTTATAACCACGAAGAAATGAGAAATGGGCAATGGAAAGCCCGAGAACTTGAAGAAGAAGTTGAAATTTTTACGGGTGCCAATTATGCCCATGCCGTATCAAGCGGTTCAACTGCGGTAGCAGCAGCATTGGCAGCAGCAGGCATTGGCCATGGCGACGAGGTTATAGTACCGCCGTTCACATACATAGCACCAATTGAGGCTGTTTTGTTGGCAGGTGCCTTGCCTGTATTTGCCGAAATTGACGAAAACCTTTGCCTAAGTGCCGAAGGGATAGAAAAAGCTGTTACAAAAAACACAAAAGCAGTATTATTGGTACACATGGTTGGGGCTGCCGCCGATATGGACGCAATTATGCCTGTTATCGAAAAACATAAATTAACCTTGGTTGAAGATGGCGGACAAGCACTTGGTGCTTTTTACAAGGGTAAATCTGTAGGTTTATTCGGTAAAACAGGTGCTTTTTCTTTCGATTTTTTTAAAATTACCACAGCTGCCGAGGGCGGTTTGTTTATCACAAACGATGAAAAAGCATATAAACTTGCCGACAGTTTTAGCGATCACGGTCACGACCATATCGGTATAAACCGTGGCATGGAAAAACACCCAATAATAGGTTTTAATTACCGTATAAGCGAGCTACATGCAGCTGTTGGTTTAGCACAAATGCGCAGGATTGATATGATCCTGAAAAAAAATAAGGAAAACAAAGCCTATATGAAAGAAAAGCTTTCGCAAATACCCGAAATTACCTTCCGCCCTATGCCAGAATTTGGCGTACACGATATTGGTGGTTGCAACTATTGGTTTACTAACATGTATCACTTTGTAAATCAATGGGGTCACTTAAAAAATCTTAAATCGGCAGCACCTTTGGCAATTCATAAACTAGGTGCGCCACAAAACTATAACAAAATGGAGTTGCCAAAATCGCAAGAGGTTATCGGCCGTTTAATTTCGCTTGGTATACGCGCCACATGGACAAAAGAAGAAATGGACAAACAAGCCGATGAAATGATGAATGTGATTAAAAGAGTTTTGAGTAAAGCTTAATAATTTGAATTGTTACAAAAAAGTTTTAAATTTGTATAAAACAAAGCCTATGGAAACTATAATTAAATGAAATTTCTGAAATTAACACAAGTTTATTAAAAAAAATTCTTGAAGAGCTAATTTTAACTTTTGGAAATGCTGAAATTACTATAAAATACGATAAGAGTAATTTAAAACCAGAGTTATTAGAAAGAATTAGGGATGTTAAAAACGGCGAAGAATAGTAAATAAAGAAAATGTTGTTATTTACTCTTGTAAGGGACACTACAAGAAACAGTAACAGTTTCAAATAATATAGGGCATTATTCAAATTGGGTAATGCCTTTTTTTTAGTTTTCCATATTTTCAATAAAAAAAGTAAATTTGCACTTTAAAATTTAAAAATTATTCACACATGTATAAAAACATAAAAAATATTGATAAAATTGTTTTCGGGCAAGGTAGTTTTAGCCAACTCGAAGATATTTTAAGCCCAAAAAGAGCTGAGAACAACAAATATTTTGTATTTGTGATAGATGATTTCTTCGATGGTAAAGAACTATCAAACAAACTTCCTGCTTACGAAGAAGATATGGTGTTTTTTATAGATGCCAGCCACGATGAGCCCAAAACAAGCCAAATTGACCATTTACGTGATGAGATTTTGACTGCAAAAGGCTTACCTTCCGGTATTATAGGTATTGGAGGCGGAAGCATAATGGACATCGCCAAAGCACTATCCGTAATGGTAAGGAATCAAGGTTCTTCTACTAAGTATCAGGGACTTAATTTAGTTAAAAATCCAGGGGTTTATCATGTAGGCATACCAACTATTTCTGGTACTGGTGCAGAATGTTCAACAACTGCAGTATTAACAGGTCCTGAAAAAAAACTGGGTATTAAATGCGAATGGACACCATTCAACCAATTAATACTCGATTCTGATTTAGCGGCTACAGTCCCCACAAACCAATGGTTTTATACAGGTATGGATACTTACATACATTGCATTGAGTCGGCAAGCGGACGATTATACAACACATTTAGCAAAGCATATGGTGATCAGTCTATAGAGTTATGCAAAGATGTGTTTTTAGGCGAAAACAGCGGCCAAACCCCTGAAAATGCAGAAAAGTTGATGGTAGCTTCTTTATTTGGTGGTTTAAGCCTCAGTTATTCCGAAGTTGGTGTTTGCCATGCATTATCTTATGGCCTTTCGTATGTTTTAGGGACTCGCCATGGAATTGGTAACTGCATAGCATTTAATGTGTTAGAAGATTATTACCCTGATGCGGTTGACGATTTTAGGGCAATGGTAAAAAAACATAGCATTGATTTGCCAAAAAATATGGCAAAAGACTGGACAGACGAACAAGTTACAAAAATGGCAGAAATTTCTTACGCATTAAGCCATATGTGGGATCATGCAATTGGTGAAAACTGGAAAGAAAAAGTTACACTTGATATGATTAAAGAATTGTTTTACAGAATGTAAGGTCTAAGACCTATTTTATGTTGCTTACGCATTCTGATAAACCGTTTGCTAATAAATAAAATTAAAGAAACTATTAGAAATACCTTAACTTGCGAAGTCTATAAGACTTAGTAAGTTTTATAAAATGAATTGAAAGAAGAATTAAAGTAAAGTATAAACTTATAATCTACTGAAATACAAATGGATACATAGTTTAACATGATTAATAAAATACAAATAGAAAATTTTAAATCAATAGAGAATTTAACTTTAGAACTTGGTAGGGTTAATGTAATTATTGGTGCTAATGGTTCCGGTAAAACTAATATTCTTGAAGCTATTGTAATGGGTGCTGCTGCAAGTGCGAATAAACTTGATTACGAATTTTTGGGTAACAGGCTAAGGTTTACTTCACCTGAGTTTATGAAAAATGCTTTTCCAAATGCAAAAAAAAATGAAACTAAAATAAAATTTTTACATGGCAAAGATGATTTTTCATATAGCTTAATCAATGACGAAAGAGATTATAGAAAATGGATAGATGTTGATGTTAGTGTATCAAAAGGCTCGCAAATTAATAAAATTATTGACAAATTATTTAAAGAAGGCTATAAAGAATTTGGTAGAGATGTTGTAACATCAATTATGCGACAAAATGCTTCTGAAAAAGGCATTTCAGACTTTTTAATATACACACCTGAATTATCATATCTTAAAAAATTTGAAACACAAGCACAAATAACGCCTCTTGGTGTAAAAGGCGAAGGTTTGTTTTATATGTTAAAACAAATTCTTGGCAATAAACACAATAAAAAGCAAATATCCGATATTAAAGAATATTTGCATTTATTAGATTGGTTTGAAGATTTTGATATACCAAATGGTTTAATGTCGAATGAATCAAAAATTGCAATTAAAGACAGGTACATAAATCCGACTTTAAATTATTTTGATCAAAAAAGTGCAAACGAAGGCTTTTTATATTTACTTTTCTATCTTGTTTTATTTACAGGTGAAAATACACCTTCGTTTTTTGCTATTGACAATATCGAAACAGGTTTTAATCCTAAATTGTGTACTGAATTAATAAAAACACTAAATAATCTTGCAGAAAAATATGATAAACAAACAATAATTACAACCCATAATCCGGCAATATTGGATGGAATAAATTTAAACGATGATAATCAACGTCTTTTTATTGCCCACAGAAATAAAGAAGGCAAAACTTATGTTGAAAGAATAAAAAGTAAACCAAAAACAGGTACAAAGCTATCTGAATTGTGGACAAGGGGATACATTGGTGGAATACCTGATAATTTTTAATTATGATAAAAATTGCATTAATAACCGAGGGTGTTACTGACCAATTTATCATTAAACCAATAATTGAAAATTATTTTAAAGATACCGAGTTCAGATTCACACCGATACAACCTCCTGTTGATGAGACAGATAAGCAAGCTAGTTTTGGAGGATGGCTAAACGTAGTAAGTCTTTGCAAAAGTGATAATATAGCAGATTCATTTTACAATAATGATTTTGTTGTAATTCAGGTAGATGCAGATGTTTCGCAAGAAAAAAATTTTGATGTTCCACATCTTAAAAATGGAAAACAAATTGATAATATAGAATTATGCAATGATATAATTAAAAAGATTCAATCATTTATACCTAATAATATTTGGCAGGAATATTCTGATAGATTTATTTTTTCAATAGGAATTCTTACTATTGAATGTTGGCTTGTCGCTATTGTTGATTCAAAGCACAATAAAAAAAATATAAATAGTTGTAGTAAACGTTTGAATAAGGGGTTAGCAAAAAAGAATATAAAAACTATTAATACGAACGATAAAAATAATTATCAAAGTAGAACAACTTATAAAAAGTTGGCAAGAGAGTTTAAAAATAAAAAAATCATAGATAAATTAGCAAAAACAAATGTAGGTTTTGAATGTTTTATTGAACAATTAAAGAATCTTAATTTATAAGTTTTTTTGCCAGTTAAAGAAAAAA
>NBLH01000228.1 GCA_002084525.1 Bacteroidetes bacterium 4572_117
GCTACAAACAGAAAATTAAGAACGCAGATAACACTGATTTAACTGATTCACACAGATTTTTATTGGTGCTGTAATGTGTTGATACTCTGGGAATTACGTAAATGTTTGTTTTTTTGGTAAATGTTTCATAATAAACTCTAGTATTTATGAGTCCGGTCTAAAAACTAAAAACTAAAAATTAGCCTATTAAGCAGTTAAGCGGTTTTTTTGATGTGCTGATAAACAGTATGATATCTTTTATGATTTTTGCAAAATTATCCGCTAAGCGGCTTTTTGGACTAAGCTCTTTTATGGTATAAGTATAGCTGTTTTCCAAGTTTTTCCTTCATGGTTAATGTGCCAAAGCTTATCGCCGAAAGGGATACTGATTTTAAACATTGACTTTGTAGTTTCAAAAATAATGGAACTTTCCTTTTTATTTATGCTTAAGCCTATTTTTTTTAGAGGTTCAAGCTTGTTTGCATACTTTTTTAAATTATGATAATGAATTTGTTGATAATAATAAATTTTCCGCAGATCCCATTTTATTTTTTCATCGTTACTTAAACTGAAAGTAACTGTTTCTGTACCCGGTATTTTTTGTGAAAACTGTAAAAACCCCCACATTTCAGGGTAATGCATGTTAATAACACCTTGCGGTGACCATACCCAATTATATTCAGGGAAGTGCCTGTTTGTTTTTGGGTTTATTTTCTTTTGATATTTCCCATCAACTACTTCGTATTGCCATTGTACGCGTGAAAAGTTAATTCGCCATATATCGTTGTCTATTATGGTTTTTTTATTGGCATAGTTTAATGATTTTAGGGGAATACCAATTTCTATTGTCCATTTTTTATCAAAATCAGAAGGGTTATTGATTGTGCCGAATATTTTAACAGCGGATTTTAAGTTTGCGATATCCCATCCCGTAACTGCTGGGCCGCCATTTCTGTATGGTTTCACCATAAATAGATCCCATACGGTATTAAAAGCATTAATTTCGAACTCAAAATAATTGTGCGTATCGCCATCAGGATCAATAAATATCTCAAAATCATTATCATAGTAAATTATAGTATCTCGTTGCTTTAAGCTGGCATTTATGTGCGGTTCATTCAATTCTGCACCAATGTATAGATATTCTTCATCCCAGAGCATTTTAACCCTGGTTTGATGTATAGGCTCCTTAACACCTTCAATATCAATAAAATTTGTTGACCAAGTTGTTTTTTGCCATGATTTTTCGTCCAAAACCCCATCTACAACGAGTTTTTCATCTGTTTTATAGCAAATATAGTGGCGGGGATTAAATTCTATTTTGGGTATAGGGTATTTCCCTTTTAACTTAATATTATCTACATTGGTTTGACTGCATGAACAAGTAATAATTAATGCAATACATGTAAGTATACTTTTTAAAATTAGTTTCATAAACTTTTGTTTTATTTTTCTGACAAATTGCCCAAAACAAAAAGAAGTTCGCCACCTTCCATTATTTGTTTATGAGATATTGTTGATTTATTGTAAACTTTGCCATTAAACAAAATTTCTTTGATATAGATATTTTTTTCTGATTGATTTTTTGTTTTTATGATAAATTTTTTCCCTTCCGGCAAAGCAATTTCGGCTTCTTTAATCCATGGTGATGTTAAATCATATATGCCATTTGAAGGGTTTACCGGGTAAATCCCTAATGCTGAACATACCAGCCATGCAGACATTTGCCCGCAATCTTCATTCCCGCAGTAACCATCGGGCTTATTACTGTATTGGGTTTTAATGATTTGATTTACAAGTTTTTGTGTTTTCCAATCTTGACCCACATAATTATACAAATAGGCGACATGATGACTAGGTTCATTACCATGAGCATATTGACCAATCATACCTGTACTAAAAACAGGAAGTTTATCAACCGGTTCGGGATTATAGTTAAACATTGAATCCAGTTTATTGGTAAAGGTTTCTTTACCTAACATATTTATTAATGAATCAATATGCTGAGGCATAGCCCAGAAATAATGCCATGCATTGCTTTCACAAAAATATTCAGTATATTCTTTAGGTATAAAATTCTTTATAAATTCACCAACTTTATTTTTTGGCCTGAAAAAGGTGGAGGATTCATCGTAAAGATTTTTCCAATTCATAGACCTGTTAGTAAAATATTTAAAATCGGCTTCTTTGTTTAGGGCTTTTGCAAATTGTGCTATGCACCAATCATCAAAAGCATATTCC
This sequence comes from Bacteroidetes bacterium 4572_117, assembly GCA_002084525.1. Classification (GTDB taxonomy): domain Bacteria; phylum Bacteroidota; class Bacteroidia; order Bacteroidales; family NBLH01; genus NBLH01. The sequence continues at coordinate 2,221 of NBLH01000228.1, forward strand.
AGTGTTTTTGAAACTGACCAATGCCCTTTATTTTTCCCATTGTATGGAACATAGCCGTATTTTTTATATTCTTCTAGATCCCATGCATTGCTTAGGGCAGTTTGTTTACAGGCTTCGTAGGCCTTTTCCTTATTCATTTTAATGTCTTTAAAATAGGCATCAACTATCACTGGTACAGCATGGTAGCCAATCATCATATTTGTTTCATTACCGACCATTGACCAGACCGGAAGCAGGCCGGTTTCATCGTAATGGGCTAAAAAAGACTCAATAAAATCGCTTACATTGTCAGGGCAAATAATGGTGTATAATGGATGTGCAGTCCTATATGTATCCCATAATGAAAAAGTATCGTATCGTTTGTATCCAACAGCTTGTTTAATAGAATGGTCAGCAGCTTTATAATAGCCACCAACATCGCTATGTAGCGAAGGGGTTAAAAAGCAATGGTAAAGATTGGTGTAAAACACTTCTTTCTGATAATCGGTACCCTTTATTTGGATACTCGCTAATTGGTTTTCCCAAGTTTTTTCTGCATCAGAAACTGCTTTGTCAAAATCCCAACTTGTTAATTCAGCTTCAAGATTTTTAATTGCACCATCAATAGAAACTGATGACAGAGCTACTTTTACTAAAACTTGTTCCGAATCAGATGTTGCAAAATGGATTACTGCTTTTGTTTTCTTTGCTTTTACTTTTTTATGATCAATAATTTGGTTATTTTCATATAAATCCACCTTTTTTATTGGTTTTGAGAATTTTGCCACAAAATATTCACGTTGATTGTGTGCCCAACCCGTTGAAAGCCGATAGCCAATTATGGTGTTTTCATCTTTTATTTCCAGATATGTATCAACCGGATTATCCCAATTAAGTGCATAACCAAGGTCAATTAATATTTGTGAAGAATCATCTTCGGGGAAACTGTATCTGTGAAACCCGACTCTTTGAGTTGCTGTAAGTTCAGCCTTGATTCCAGAGCTCAATAAATTTACTGAATAGTAACCAGGTTTTGCCTCCTCTTTATCATGGCTAAATTTAGAATATGGCCTGTAATCTTCCTGTTCCGGCCATAAATCTTCCTGAAAACGGCTATTTAAAGGCATTATTAAAATGTCATACAAATCGCCGGCACCGGTACCGGTTAAGTGTTTATGACTAAAGCCGGCAATAGTAGAGTCCTGCCAGAAATATCCGGCAATCCTATCCCAGCCACCAAGTCCGTTATCGGGGCTGAGCTGAACCATACCGAAAGGCATGGCTACACCTGGATAGGTGTTTCCGGGGCCATCTGTGCCTACAAATACATTTATATAAGAGCTGAGTTTTTGGGCGGGCAGCTTTTTATCTTCTTCAATATTATTACATGATAGAAATATTAACAGTAAAATAATTATAGAAGATGGTTTCATGATTCAGTTTATTTTATTAATTAGTATTTGTCCATAAAGTCATAGCATTTATCTTACGCCCATTCAGGGCTTTTGTAATATGCTGATTCACAACCCTGCGCATTACTTCGACTTCGCTCAGCAACCACGCACAGGGCTAATGCTTAACACCCACTTTGGGGCTTGAATGAAAAAAATACCGACATTATGGATATACGCTAATTAATCGAATTGTTTTTCAAAAAGTCAATAATTTCGTTAATGTAACCAAATGCGACACCAACAACTGTATCGGCAGCACCATAATATACTGCTACTTTCTCATCATCGTTTAAGGCAGCGCAAGGAAAAACCACATTTGGTACATCACCTATAAGTTCATATTGCGTAGCAGGGGCCAGTAAATAGTCTTTTGACCGATAAAGTACCTTGTCAGGCTGTTTTAAATCTAACAAAGCAGCCCCCATCGAATACCTAAAACCATTACAGGTATTAATTACCCCGTGATAGAAAAGTAACCAGCCCTCCTTGGTTTTTAATGGTACAGGACCTGCACCAATTTTAGTGCATTGCCACGCACTCTCCTTAAAATCAGTCACTTTCATCACACAACGATGTTCGCCCCAGTATTTCATATCAGGACTGTAGCTAAGGTAAATATCCCCAAAAGGGGTGTGCTCGTTATCACTTGGCCGACTAAGCATACAATATTTTCCGTTTATTTTTTCCGGGAAAAGTACCCCGTTCCGGTTAAATGGAAGGAAAGCATTTTCGCATTGGAAAAATTCTTTGAAATCATAAGTGTAGGCAATCCCTATGGTAGGGCCATGATAGCCGTTGCACCAGGTAATCCAGTATCTATCCTCAATAAAAGTAACCCGTGGGTCGTATTTGTAGTCTGATTCAATCATTTTGGTGTTCCCGGCTTTCATTTGGATGGGTTTGTGCTCTATTTCCCAATTGATGCCATCTTTGCTAAAGCCTGCAAAAATATTCATTTGTACAGCCTTATTGTCGCAACGAAAAACACCTGCAAAACCATTCCCGAAAGGAATAACCGCACTATTAAAAATACTGTTTGACGATGGTATTTGATAGCGCCCAATAATACTTACTTTATCTCGATTAATAATACTATGCATGAGCTAAAGGTTTATAAACTTTGATCAAACATATCTATCAGTAGCCCCGTCCAAAAGGACGGGGTTGGGTTGTAGCTCATTTTTCCCTTCCTCAAAATTTGGAAGGTTTTATTTTTTAATTTACAAGGTCTTCCAAATTTTGAGGAAGGGTATTTTGTCCATCTTTCAATCCCCGCCTTGAAAGACGGGGCTACTGATAAGTTTATTATAGTAACCTGTGCATAATTAAGATTATAATCCCTCTAATCAGGAAAATCTTTTAACTTATTGTACCAGTTAAATTTTAAAAAAATACTGGTCATTACAAAAATAACAATACAAATCAGCATGTCTTGTATTTCTCTGATAATCAAATAAATAGGCATTAGCACCATGGTCATTTGCCAAATTATACCTACCACACTGTTGAGCATATCTTTGCCAAATTCATTATTTGGTTTAGCATCAGGGTTTTTTATTTTGAGTTTTTCGTATACTGGTTTCCAAAAACCCCAAGGACGTACTTTTTCGTA
>NBLH01000229.1 GCA_002084525.1 Bacteroidetes bacterium 4572_117
CACAAATTTGTAGCAGGCGATATGGTTTTTATGGGACCAGAGCTTGCCCATATGTGGATTAGTACAAAAAAGTATTGCAATACTGGTTCAACTACTATGGTAGAGGCAATAGTGTTACAATTTTCAGATAAAATATTTGATTCTGTAATTGATACCCCAGAATTTACTTTAATTAAAGAATTTCTTTCAAAATCGAAGAATGGAATAAAAATCGGGATTGAAACAAATAAAAAAGTATCAAAAAGCTTAAAAAAAACCTTAAAGAGTAAAGGGATAAAAAAGTTTACAAAACTGTTAAAGATATTAGATATTTTATCGAAAGATAAAGAGGTTGTTTTCTTAAATCCAATTGATTATACGCAATCATTAGATAAAATTGACAGGAGAATAGATACTGTTTACCATTTTGTTATATCTAATTATTACAAAAAAATTAATATTAAGGATGCTGCCCAAGTGGCAAATATGGAACAATCGGCATTTTGCCGTTTTTTTAAGAAAAAAACCCAAAAAACATTTATGCAGTTTGTAAACGAAACACGAATTAATTTAGCATGCCAGTTTTTAACAGAAAATAAATTCACAATAGAACAACTTGCATACGAATGCGGATTCGGCAATTTATCAAATTTTTATAGGCAATTTAAAAAAATAGTAGGTAAAACACCAAAGGATTACCGAAAAGAGGTTGAGGGAGATTAATAAACTGAAAGGAACAACTGTAGTTTCTGGATTTAGCAAATTTGCATAAAAGTTGGTTCTACTACTATTTTAGTGGGTAAGTTGTTTTTAATGTTACAAGGTTTATAATATTGTTAGGGTTGGAAGCTAGAAGACCGAAGTCGGAAGTAAGCAAACTTCGGTCTTATGACTTCAAACTACTATCACATTTTTTTATTTCTACTAAGTTTGCAGTAGTACCACATTAAAGAAACAAGTTTTACGGGTATCAATGTCTAGTTTATTCCCTAATTTTCAACGAGTAAAGTATGGTTTCAACTTGGCGCATATAGTTCCGTTTGCTGTATCGTGGGGCATAAACATAGCCAAAACATACAACAAGCCGGTTTCTTTTGGTATCTACGCTAACCAGCGATACAAATGGCCCCCCCATATAATCACCTTCGGTGCGCCATAAACCTGTTAATTTAACAGTGTAGTTTTTATTAAGCAACATTTTTTGGTCAATAATATCAATCCTTTTTTCAATTGCCATATACGAACCATCTAATGCGCCTGGCACATTTTTTTTCAATACAGAATCTATTTGATGGATGAGGTTTTCTTTATGTAGTTGTGCCGTATCTGAGTAATTGATAAATGAAATTATTACCCCTTGGCTGATCATCGGTGTTTCGTGTGCAACCCACATAAATGCATCTTTGTGTACATCAAGGTCATAACCCTTAGGGAAGCGCATTTTTACAGCCCTTTTTTTCAAAACCCTTGTAATTTCAGGGTTTTCAAATTTACGGTAGCTTTGTAAATATCTTGCCCGTTCATCTTTCAATAAAGTATCGACAATACTTTTTTTACTTTTTGCAAACATTTCAAAAAATGCAGAATCGCTAGGTGCTTTTATTTATTTTTACACGTACAATATTCCGATGAGGTTGAAATAGGCTTGAAAAAGCAGCGTTTGGGATATTGACTACGGTAAACATTGGTTCCTTTTGCGGCAATACTTGAACCTCTTGTTTCAAAACTGCTCTAAGGCTGTCACCTACAGCTGATTCCCATTTATTCTCGTCAACAACTAATAGTAATTCACCGGCCTTGCCGGTAGCACCTGGTTGAAAATTTTTATTAGAACCATTATTATCACATGAAAAGAAAATAGTGGTAGAAAGTAGGATGAATAAAGCACACAATAACTTCACGGTAAGTAACTTAAATTAAACATTTGTTTTTCAACACAAACATACAACTTATTCCCCACACATACAACTAAAAGTATAGTTAATTAACTTAATAATCAGTTTGATCAGTTGTTAGTGTATTAAGGAATTGTTCCGAAATAACTTGACGCTTTCAACTTGCTCTTTTGCTTTTTATCTTCTTTGAAAAACGTTTCAAATTGCTAAAAAACAAAATACTTTCGTTTAAAACTGTCAATTTATTCCATCACAATCCCTAAATACAATTAATTGGTGTCAAGTAAATGTTATGAGTCATTGGTGATTTGGTCGTAAATCAACAACATTCAACCGTAAATATTTTTTTACGCTATGTTAATTAAAAAACGCACTACTATACTATAAACGAGTTAAAATTAAACTTTTAAAAAGCTGTTTATTATTGAATATCAGCTTAATGAACAATTCAACCATTTAAAGTATTGCTTATTCTTTTTCTAGTTTGTTTTCTTCTTTGTCGGCTTGATCTTTTTTGTCTTCTTTGGTTGCTTTTTTAAACTCTTTCATTCCCTGGCCAATACCTTTCATTAATTCCGGAATTTTTTTGCCACCAAAAAGTAAAACAATTACCAAAACAATAATTGCTATTTGCCATGGCCCTACAAAGCCTAATAATATTGAATCAATCATAACTTTATTTTTTAAGTTTTAATTAAACAGTTTTACTATATCGTTACCGTTTGCGAAAATAAGCAGAGAAAACAAAAGTACCATACCAACAATTTGTGCATATTCTAAAAATTTGTCGCTGGGTTTTCGGCCCGAAATAATTTCAAAGAATAAAAATAACACATGCCCGCCATCAAGTGCCGGTATCGGTAAAATATTAATAACGGCAAGCATAATTGATAGTAATGCTGTCATCGACCAAAATATTTGCCAATCCCATTCTGCCGGAAAAATATTACCAATGGCGATAAAACCCCCAACTGACTCATAAGCTTTTGTTTCGGCATTAAAAATCAATTTGAATTGTTTCAGGTAATTGCCAACTTCGTCGTAACCTTTTGAAACTCCTGCCGGAACAGCTTCCACAAGGCTGTATTCTATTTTTCTAAGTTCAAAAAACTCAGATAAATTCCCTCTTGGGAAAACCCCTAATAGGCCTTTATCTGAAATACGGACAGTTAAGTCTTTATTTTGGCCTGAACGTACTACGGTAACCTTTACGTCTTTGTTTTTAAATTCTGCTAATTTCGACTTAAATTCGTCGAAATAAAGCACTTGCTGGCCGTTTAAAGCAATAATACGGTCGCCTTCTATCATTCCGGCACTTTTGGCAGGTGAATCTTTAGTAAATTTACTTGCAACAAAAGGTATCCTGACTGCAAAAAATGGTGCTTTGTGTTTGATAATCTGGCCGATCATTTTATCAGTAAATTCGATTTCCATATTTTGGCCATTGCGTTCAATCTGTAAAGTCCTGGGTTCGTTCAGTAATATTTCTGGTACTATTGTCCTGAAGTTTTCTATAGTTTTATTATTTGCCGATATAATTTTATCGCCTGTTTGCAAACCAAACTCCCTACCAAGCGAGTCGACAGTAACCCCATATTTAACATTTTCTGTTGGCAAATATTCTTTTCCCCAAACAGAAAGAATCATTACATAAATAGCAAATGCCAAAAGGAAATTAACCAATACGCCACCCAACATAATCAATAAGCGCTGCCATGCCGGTTTTGACCTGAACTCCCAAGGTTCTGCGGGTAGTTTCATTTGTTCTTTGTCCATCGATTCATCAATCATACCCGATATTTTAACATATCCGCCCAAAGGTAACCAACCAATACCGTATTCTGTTTCGCCCCACTTGGTTTTAAATAATGAAAACCATGGGTTAAAAAAAAGGTAAAATTTTTCGACACGTGTTTTAAATAATTTGGCAAAGAAAAAATGCCCCGCTTCGTGAAAAATAACCAGTATCGATAAACTTAAAATTAATTGTCCTGCTTTTATTAATATCTCCATCACTTAATCCTCTTATTCTTTTTTATTTGTTATATACCTAATATTAAATTATTTGCAACCCTGCGGGCTTCATTATCAAAAAACATATAATCTTCAAGGCTTGGTTTTGATTTATATTCAACTTGTTCTATTGTTTGTTCAATTATTTCAGGCATTTTTAAAAAGCTAAGTTTTTCTTTCAAAAATGCATCTACGGCAATTTCATTGGCCGCATTCATTACACAAGGCACATTCCCCCCTTTTTTCATTGCTTCAAAAGCAATTGCAAGATTACGAAATTTTTTTGAATCAAGCTGCTCAAAACTTAAATTAGGGTAATCTAAAAAGCTAAACCTCTTAAATTCAGACTTTATCCTATACGGAAAACCCAGAGCATACTGAATAGGTAATTTCATATCGGGTAAACCCATTTGTGCTTTCATTGAACCGTCTTTAAACTGCACAATCGAATGGATAATAGATTGTGGGTGTACTATTACATCAATTTGTTCCGGTTTAAGATTAAAAAGCCATTTGGCTTCTATTGCTTCAAGCCCTTTATTCATCATGCTTGCTGAATCTACGGTAATTTTGGCGCCCATATTCCATGTGGGGTGTACCAAAGCTTGTTCTGGCTTTATGTTTAGCATCTCACCGGTACTAAAAGTCCGGAAAGGCCCCCCTGATGCGGTAAGATAAATTTTTTCGATTTCATTATGCAGTTCTCCGGCAAGGCACTGAAAAATGGCTGAATGCTCAGAATCAACAGGGATAATTTCGGTTTTATGCTCTTTTGTTAATTTGCTGATTAATTCACCTGCTACCACCAGGGTTTCCTTATTTGCCAGGGCAATGTTTTTACCTGCTTTTATTGCATTAATAGTTGGTAATAAACCTGCATAACCAACCATAGCTGTTAAAACTATTTCAATATCTGAGTGGTCAACAATTTGATTTAATGCTTTTTTCCCTGCATAAACTTTAATATAATCATTTACAAGGGCTTGTTTTACTTGTTCAAAATGCTGTTCGTTTCCAATAACAACACTATCTGGTTTAAATTTTTTAGCCTGTTCTATTAGTAGGTTTACATTATTTTCGGCAGTAAGCACAACCACTTCAAATTTATCAGCATTAGCGTCGATTACTTCAAGTGCTTGTGTCCCAATCGACCCTGTCGATCCAAGTATTGCTATCCCCTTTTTATTTTCCATTACTTATTAATAGTTTGGTTTGAATTATTAAAAAGCAATATAATCTTCTGGGTTTAAGGCAGTTCCATTATACCAGAGTTCAAAATGGAGATGTGGGCCTGTAGTTAATTCACCTGTGTTTCCTATTATAGCAACAGGTTCGCCTGCGGCTACATGGTCGCCGGGTTTTTTTAGTAACGATGAGTTATGCTTGTACATCGAAACAATATTGTAATTGTGTTGAATAATAAGTATATACCCCTCGGTCAAACTCCAAGTGGCCAAAGTTACAGTCCCTTCAAGCGTAGCCAAAATTGGTTCGTTTGGCTGTGCAACGATATCGGTGGCAAGGTGTCCGTTTTCAACATCAAACCCATTGGTTACTATCCCTTTTACAGGAAGGAAAAAATGCAGATTTTTTAAAGTAACATTAGTCTGTTTTGTGTTATTTAAAACAGAAAGGCTTTGTTTTTCTTCCCTGTCAATTTGTTTCCGTAGAATTGAATCGTGTTTCGATCTTGAAAACTCCAGCTTTTCATGCCTGAAACTCGTATCTCTAATACTTTCATAATTGTTGACTTGCCTGCCAAGCATAACATTTTGTATATTATTAAAATATTTGTCCCGTATTTTAATTTCTTTTTTTAACGAATCAAGTTTTATTGCATTTTGAAACAACTGCCTCGATAATTGGCTGTTTCTTCTAACAGGCAACAAATGGTTAAACGGGGTAAAAATAAATAATAAGCCTACCATGATAGAAACTACAATAGAAAAAACACCAACATAAGTAAATATGTTTAACTTTGAAAGATTAAATGTAAATGTTGCTTCAAGTGTTTCTTTACTGTAAACAGTAAGTTGGTACTTGGTTTTTATTTTTTTTATGAATTTTTCTTTATCAAAAGCCATTCTTCGATTTTGATTTTACTACAAGTTTTTTACGAACGTGCAAATTTAGAAAGAATTAATTAAAAAAACTTTAAAATATCTTAAATTAATCTGTTTTTTGCGATAAGCGTATGTTTTAATCTTTTTTTATAGTAATTTTAGTCTAATTTGAAACCGAAGTCGGAAGTAAGCAAACTTCTGACTTCAAACTTCTGTCCCATTTTTTTATTTCCACTAAGTTTGCAGTAGTACCATAAAAATTATATTTTTTGAACTCATTGTAATTTATTATCTTTATCTACATTTTTTATCAATACGTTTTCAGACTAAATAAAAATCTGTGTGAATCCGTTAAATCAGTGTTATCATCGGTCATATTTTGTTTGTAGCGAAGCTATGCTAAGGGTTTTGCAGGTTTAAGAG
>NBLH01000032.1 GCA_002084525.1 Bacteroidetes bacterium 4572_117
AAATGTTAAAAATCACCATCAAGCTACATAACTTAGTAAGTCTTAAAGACTTGCTAAGTTTTATCCGTTTAACAAAAAAACTCACCAAATCTTAAAGACTTTGCAAGTTACTATAAAACCACATCTCTTTTTAGCCCGTCCGTCATTGCGAACGAAGTGAAGCACCCCCCAATGTACATTATGCATTCCGAGCGAAGAAAAACACCCCCTGCAATTATGCTACGAAACCTATTCCAACAAACAAACTGCATAGCATACTTCGGGGGATTGCTTCTGGCTTCGGCCTCGCAATGACGGATCCTACACAAACTTATGCTTTTTCGTCTTTTTTACCAAAATTAGGGTCTATTTTTACAAATTTATAAAATACAATCATTGGTATCATACAAGCAAGCACCCATAAAAAGAAATTTGTATAACCCCAAATCTCCTGTAGCCATCCGCTAACCATTCCGGGCAAAGTCATTCCTAAAGCCATAAACCCCGTTGCAAAGGCAAAGTGTGCTGTTTTATATTTTCCACTATCACGGGCAATATAAATCATGTACATCATATATGCCGTAAAACCAAAGCCATAACCAAATTGCTCTAATGCAATGGCCCCACCAATTAAAAAATTAGATTCAGGTCTAAAATATGCAAGCAGCAAATACATTGAATTAGGGATGTTTATGGCAAGTATCATCGGGAAAAACCACTTTTTCAGGCCATCCCTGGATACAATCACACCACCAAGTATCCCACCAATTGTAAGCATTGATACACCAATTGTACCGTAAAATATACCTACCTGTTCATTGGATAATGCCATTCCCCCATTGGCCATATCGTCAAACAAAAAAGGCTGTGCCAACTTCACTAGCTGTGCCTCACCAAGCCTATACAACATCAATACTGTAATGTGTATACCAATGTTTTCGAGCTTAAAAAAAGTAACAAAAGTTTCACCAAAATCACTAAAAATTGACCTTAAAGAAACATTACTTTCTGCCTCTTCAATTTTTGGCAAACTCCATATATGATAAAGGCCTGCAACTACCAAATATATTGCAACCCCTATAAATACCGTAGTCCATGCATCAAAGTAATCTCCCCCATTGCGTGCATAAAAGTAGCCTGATAACCAAACTAAACCACCTTGGCCGGTAATCATCGCAACCCTGTAAAATGATGAGCGGATACCAACATAAAAAGACTGGTCTTCTTCTGACAATGCATCCATATAAATACCATCGGCGGCAATATCATGGGTGGCAGAATTAAAGGCAACCAAAGCAAGGCCGGCCAAAGTTAAGGCAATAAAGCTATCGCTTTGAATAAAATAAGCTGTCATTGCAAATGCTGCACCCATAAACAATTGGGTTACATATATCCACCAACGTTTAGTTTTTAAGGCTACCACCACCGGGCTCCAAAGAGGTTTTATCACCCACGGAAGATTTAAATAACTGGTATAAAGCGCAATTTCCCCGTTAGGCAAGCCTAAATTTGCATACATTGCAACAGCAACACTCATTACAACAATATAAGGGATACCCATGGTAAGATATAAAGAAGGTATCCATGTCCATACAGAGCGCATTTTGGAACTTATTGCCCCTAAATTACTTTTTTCATTAACCTGTTCTGATTTTTGTCCGGATTTCATAGTATTATTTTTGTTGATAAGCACTAAGTGCTATTTAATGTTGCTTACGCACTGGTGCAAATATCTTACAATATGCAAGTTGCGTAAAAGTAAATATACAATTAATTTTGTCTGGGTACCATTTTTAATATTTCTTCTTCAATTCTATCCCTTTAAAATAATGTTTTAAAATATCGTCATATGCATATCCTTTACTACCCATTACTGCTGCGCCAATTTGGCATAAACCAACACCATGCCCCCAACCTGCACCATGCAATATAAATTTAATGCTATTATTTTCATTTTTTTTCTCAACTACAAATGCCGAACTATATAAATGCGATTCCGACAAAGCTTTACGTATTTCCAATTCTTTGCCTATTGTATAAATTTTTTTATCGCCAACAATTTTCAATTTAATAAGCCTGCTTGAAGCCCCCCTCTCAACAGGGATTAAATCACTAATAATACCAAAATCTATCCCTGTGCGTTTTTTTATCAATTCACTTAATTCTTCTTGGCTATATTCTACTTTCCAGCGATAAAAATCATTAGTTTCCTGATCGTAATCATTCAGTACCTGATTTAACACTTTTTTATCATCAGTATTACAGAAGGCATCGGGTTCAGATAAAATCCATTTTTCAGAAGCCGCCTCATTTCCCAAATCTAGGTCAAACCCTTTCGGTTCTTTGTCGTTATCAACTAATTTTTGAAGATATGGGTGATTAACAGGCTCCCATACATTTTCAAAAACCTCAACCATACCGCCACAACATTTTGAAAACCTGGCATCGCAAATGGCGCCATCAAATTCTAAAATCTCACCCTTGGTCGCATTTACAGCTTCTTCAACCGCTTTTGTTGTTGAACGGGTAAGCCCCTGATAACGTTGGCAATGATCATCGGCACACACATCAAAATTTATATGGTCTTCCCTGTCGTACCACTTTACAAGCTCCGTATCTGACTCATAAACTGACTGATACGTCTCCGTTTCACTCTGTAGTGTTTTGTTTTTTTCAATTTGCGCTAACAACCAACTCCTTGAAATTACAGCATGTGCTTTTAATAATTCCATTGATGATGTTGCACTCATTTCAGAAGAAATTACGCTTATCAGATAATCTTCTACCGATAAAATATTAATGGCTGTAATTTTTTCATCCTCAATAAGCAATTTCAAACCACCTTTAAAAGTCTGGTCTTCGTTACGTTCCCAATGAAAATTAATACCTATTGTAACATCGTGCAATGTAAATTTACCCGATTCAGGATTAGCAGGGATGAAACTCGCCCCGGAAGGCAGTTCAACATTTTTTTCAGCATTTTGCAATCTTAATGCATTGTTGTGCATAGTCGCTTTCCATTTCCCGGTCAATATTTCGCCATCCTCTGTTTTGTAATTGCCTAAAAAATTGGCTTCTATGCTTGTCTTAAATTGTATACCTACTTGTATGACCGGTGTTTGTTTCATGTATTTTTTGTTACTTGTTGATATTAAGTATTTTGCTATTCACTTTGTTAACCCTACTAGTGTCAAATCAAATAAAACCTAGCAGGTTTGAATTAATTAATGTCCTGCAATTAGCTATGTTACAAGCAATTTAACAAATGTAAACCTACTAGGTTAGCGTCATACCATGCTTGACTTGACACTAGGGTCATCACTTTAATTATTTATATTTTATTATTTTAAAGTTTTTTCAAAACGCCAAAAAATCCGTTCCACAATTGCGTTTGCATGCCAGCCATAAAAATCAATAGGCCCAACCCATGGTATTACCGAATGTTTTAAACCCATATCTTTCATATCGTTTAAACATCTTTTTAGCAAAATAGCCCCCATACCTTTCCCACGTAAATCAGGATGCGTACCCATTGGTCCAAACCAACCAGTACCTTTATTATTCCCATTATGTGCTGAAAATGCTTTTACTTGGCCATTAACAAGCGCAATATGAATTGAAGGCGGTGTATCTTTAAAAGTCATTTTTACTTCGTTGCCCCATAAAGCCCATTCATCCTGAATAAAATCTAAAACAGCTTGTTTGTCGTCAGCTTTTGCACGTCTGACTTCAATGCCTTCGCTTGCCAGCTTTTTTTCTTGTAGTGAGGTATCCCAATTTTGATTATATAAATCGACCTTTAAATTAGCTGTATCCTCAAATCGTTTAAAACCTTTACGCAAAGCCCAACACAAAGCCGGGGTATATTTAGGGTCAATACCTGGCATCCAATAATTTAGGGGTGCATCGTAAATACGTATTACTTCAACCGCCAAATCTTTAAAAGCACTTTCAAGTTTATTATACAGAGTTGATGCTATGCCTTTTCGGCGATATTTCTGTGCAACTCCCATTAATTTTATATACCCATAACGAATGCCTCGAATATCGCGGACAACCCCTTGCATAAAACCAATTATTTGGTTTTCGTCATGCATAACTAATGCTAATTCAGGTTGCCAATTGGGGTCGCCATACAGTTTTTCGTTTAACAAATCTGCAGTAATAGAATCAAATTCCCATGCGTGGTTTAAAAATGCAGTGAGTTGATGTAAATCAGCTTGCTTAAAGAGTGTTAAATTATATTGCATATTTTTTCAGCTATGGCTATTTAAATTATAAAATAAATCAAACTTACAAAATTCCGCCGGGAGTTTATAATAATTTAATATGTGCATAATCAACAATTTAATTTTTTTTAGGCTTTATTCGTTAAAAACGCATCAATGCCAGCACCTAAAGCCGGTGCCTCCCTAAGTTTTGATGTTTTAACAATTTTATTCAAATCTTGATAATGTAATTTTACATCATCGGCTAAAATATCAGAGTTTTGAATCAGATCATTTAGTTTGCTTAAAACAGGTTTTTTCACAATATCTGCACCATCCTCAGAATCAAACAGTTCCCCCAATCGTTGGCCAATTATTATAGTATCGAAAACTTTACCAAGATATGCATGCTGCTTATTTGGCTTGGGTTTATTAGGGTTTACAAACTCGAATAAGTTTTGCCAACCTTTATTTAGGGTTACTATCCGCTCATATAACAAACTAGCTAAATCCCTATTTACAATTTGATATGTTTTTTTTGCAGCTTCTTCGCCTCTTTTGGCAAGCCCTGATATTTGCAAAGGGTATATGCCTTCAGTGTTCAAATTTTCAGTTGATTTACCAGCTATTTCTGCATAAGTTTTTTGTATGCCACCTACAGCGGTTATCCTTTCTAAAGAAAGACCTTCCAGGCTTTTCATTTCCCAGGTTTTTGCCATCCAAGCTTTAGCATTATCGAATGTTACTATTTCCCCGTCTAGTTTCATTGCATCAGCTACACCAGTGCCACCACCAAGGTAATATGCATTTGAACTTATACGGAATAAGCCATCTTCCGAATAATTTTCACCAATCCCACAATAATCGGCATCGCTACCAAGATGATTAACAGGAAATGCTAATTTGATATCCAATGAATTTAAACGCTTTTCAAGAAGATCTGAATAATTTATCATCCTAGGGCCATTGGCAACCACAGCAATACCACGTTTGTCTTCTGTTTTTAAACCAGGCATACCAATACCAATTAACACATTAGTCCCACCAGTTTTTTTCACAATATTATTTATTGCTAGTGCACAAGCTTCAACGTATACTGCTTCTTGTTGCAGTTCTTCAGGTGTATTTTTTTTTAGATCCCGTTCGCCAAGCTGTATATTCAAATCTACCGGTTTAAAATCAGGGATATATCCTTTAATTTCACGATAAGATTTTGTTGAACTCGCATCACCAAGTAAAAAGGTCGAATTTGATTCATTGTATACAATTTCCCAGGCGCTTACTTTTGTTGCACCCCCATCTACCCCTATTAATAATGATTCTTTCTGCATATTTTTTTTTAAAGTAATTAGCAATTAATAATTTAGTAATTGGTAACTGGCAATTAATAATTAAAATGCATCTTAAACACATCACTACTCAAACTACTAACTACCAACTACTTATAGCTACAATAAAATTGTTTGCATATTATAGAACATTTCAGTTTACTGATGATTAGCCGTAGCATTTCCCGAAAAATCGGGACAAGTTAAGCTACGAATTTGAAATTACCGCAATGTTTACTGGCTTTAGCCTAAAAATGACAGTTTCGGCTAAAGCCTTTTTTTATTGACAATATTACACGGCATAAATGCTGTGCCTAATCATTACTTGAATATTCTTAATAAGTATATCAAATTTTTATCTATTTAATTCAATTCTTCGCAAAATACTTTCTTTACGCATATAATCTTTTGCTTCGTCATTTCTATCGATTGTATTTTGATCAATGCTATGGTCGGTACCACCTGCATGGCGCACTACCTCGTAAATTGCATCCCATACCCTACCAATACGGTGTCTTTCGCTCATTTTCATAACCATCTGGTAATCTTCACCATAATTGCGTGCAAAAGGCTCTTCATTAACACTGAAACCAATTTCTTTTATCAATGCAATCGGGATTGAACGGGGTGCCCCTGCCCCACCTATCCGTAAAAGGTTGTTTCGCCCATTTTCTTCGGTCCATTCTTCATGTTTAACCACAGGAAGCTCTTCCATTCTGCTATAATTACCTTTGTCATCTTTTTCCCACACTTCGTATGAACCTATAACCATCCCAATTTTTGGGTCGCTATTATAAACTTCCAGTATTTTTTCAACAGCATCAGGTTTAAGCCTGTCGTCAGAATCAAGCTGAACATAATATTCGCCACGGGCAATTTTAGCACCTGCATTAAAACATAAACCAAGGTTGTTAAGGTCGTGTATTAAAAGTTGCACCCCGGGTTTTGAAGCATCGTATTTTTCACCTCCGGGCAAATATTTTTCAACTGTTTTTACGGTTGGATCGTTTTCGCCACCATTTACAACAACAATAACCTCTACCTCTTTAATTGTCTGTGCCTGAACACTTTCAATAGCATCGCTAATAAAAATTGGGCGATTGTTAACAGGGATTATTATTGAAGCTTTTAATTTTGCATCTGAGTCGGCCTGTGGACGATTTGTATAATGGGCACCTGGCTCTAAATATGCATTAATACGCTTTAGATGTTCGCTTAAGACCTGTTCTGCTTCAAGTTGGCTGTCTTTACTGGCAAGTAAATAATCGAAAACATTATGCTCTTTAGCTTGAGATACCACTTGGTATAACGAGCCTGCATAGCGATTTGCAATATGTACCAGCTCAAAATTTTCTGAAATTTTTAATCGCAAATCAAAGATTGCGTTATATTTGACTTCAGATGACAAATAACCAACATCTTCTAATGCTTCTTTTTTAATGAACAGGGCTTTACCATAATCTTGGTTATCGCGAACCCTACCTATGTGGTGTTTTAATAAACGGATTTCTTTAACAGTATTATTTTCTAGCACCTCATAATCAGAATAAACTAGCCCAGTATTTTTATTATTCTCAGCTGCTAAAAGATAAAGATCTAAAGCACTTTTCTTTAATTCAATCAACTGCGTCCTATTATCGATATAAAGTTGATACTTCGAATCACTTCCTTTTAAAGCTTCATTTAATTGTACTGATTGTTTTTTGTCATTTACCGATAACAGGTTTACTTTGGCCGACTTTAAATTTATAGCATCAATTTTCGCTGATATATCATCCGATTTTTTATTGCTAATAATAGTAAGTTCAAAATCCTGATTAGTTTGTCCAAAAACTGATTTAACGATACCTATAAAAGCATCATCGTTATATTCAGCCAATTCTGAATAATGTAAAATAATGTTTGTTGTCATAGAGTTGTAATTGTTAAATTATTTAAATTAAAATATTTCTTATAATATGATTTGAATAAACTTCTAATTTTTAGCTTTTGTTGTAAAGTAATCTAATATTAACTTCATTAATTTATTTCGCCCTTCTTTTTTAACAATCGTTTCAAAAGGGAAACCCATAATGACCGTTTTATATTTTCCGTTGTAAAAAACCCCGGCACTACTATTATTTTCAGTATACCTCCATGCGGTGTATGCATCTTTCCCGAAAGGTTCAATAGCGTCCGGTGCTTCAACCGTATAAATATTAGGATTATAAGTTGTGTTAAAATTCAAATTGCCATTAAAAAATGGTGCGGCATAATTGCTTGTATATACATTACCCGATTTTACTGCATGATTTGTACGCCACTTATAATGAAGTACCTCGCCAGCAAATTTTATGGCTGTGCTATCATTTTGTAATTTTAAATCGGTCCCAACATAAGCCCCAGTCATCATTATATGTTTACCTTGCCCTGTCAGTTTTGCTAATTTATCCATAAGTTTGGGGCTAAAAATACTAAAATCGTATTTTGAGGTATCCTTGTGCTGAATTGTAGTTTTTTCTTCGCCTAAAACAACATCAACAATACTGTACGAGCTATCATCATACGAAGTGTTAAAAGCCTCATCACTTACAGAAATAAAAGAGTAACCTGCCGCAAGAATTGCCTCACCATGGGTATATACAAAATCAAAAGTGTTTCCGGGTATCGGTTTACCTTCCATATCACCATAACTAGCTCCCCATCCCGGGCTGTCATCATCAAGCCATTCTGATTTCCTGTCAAAATCATATTGACGACCACAAAAAGCAATATCCTTTTTATCGGTTACACCCTCATCGTCCCACCAAGCAATACCTGCTAATGCCTTATTGTCGATTATTGCCGGGCCACATATCCTATCAAATGCATTTACAATTAATACCGTTGGTTTTGAACCAGAAGCCCTACAAACTGAAAGTATCTCACTTGGCATACTTTCACCACCATTGTTTACAGCAGTAACTTTAAAACTTAATATTTGATCGGGATTATGGATTAAAAAACGGTATGATGCATCTTTAATAATTTTCCCATTATCAAAGCCATTGGCATCAATGCGTTGATATACTTTATATTGTGTAGGTTTAGCTGTTGGCTCTAAAGGGTCGTTAACTGGTTTCCAGCTTAGTTCATATTCGTTTTTATTTATTTTTTGTATAGACACATGGTTGACCGGAAGTGGCTGGACTACAAAATCACGTCCCTCTTGAAATGCCTGGAATTTTAAAATCCCTTTGTAAATTGCCCTGCTGACATCAAACCTAAACCGTGGGTCTAAACCGAATTTTACTTCTGATAGATTTTGGTGAGATAACAGCTCCAATAACATTGCGGGGACATTTGGACGCCATGCCTCAGAATATGGCCTATTCCACATCGCCCTGCGTGTCCATTTTGGATTATGCAGAGCATGTATATCGTCAACAATCTGTGTATGAATAATATCCGTTAAATCGCGGCTTGCCAGTCTTGATTTACCATTAGGAAACACGCCATTATCCATTATTGAGTTATATATACTTAAAGTACCAACAATAGAATCTTTCGGCCTTACCCCTGCATCCGTATGAAAAGCCAGTACCAAATCAATTGGGATATTTAGCCCGGTCAAGTTTTTATGATTTGTTGGCCCATTGGGAGCACCCATTAAATAGTTTACCCATTCCCCCCTCGATTTATAATCATCGTTATAATCATTTTTCCCTTTATTTAGGTTATACACAATCGAATCAGTCATACCGGCATATTGCAACCAATATCTGGCAGACTCAATGTAACGAGGTCGTTGGGATGTTTTCCAATCGTATAATTCCGGATTTACTTTTTTCCTTTTAATGTCTTTCTTTTGGCCAGTTTTTAGCGACCATTCGTTTGGGATGACTTCATTTGCAGGCCGTCTGGCAATATTTCCCATTCCACCCCCAAACCTTATTGCATCTAATGATAATTGTCCGTTTGTGCAAGAAACTTCAACATTACCTTTGATATTATTTTTTCCCTTATCAAAAATAAATGTGCCCAGATAAATCCAGGTACCACCACCCATGGTTTGGTTCACAATAAATTTGGTGCTCCCCCCGGTGTGATTTACTGTATATGTAACATCTTTATTATTTAATGCGTTTTGTTGATAAGATATATGTACCGAATACTCTCCCTTTTCAGGGATATCTGGTAAATAACTTGCTACATTGATTTCATTAAATACTTTAACAAAAAAAGAACTTCCTAATTTAAAAGGGTTCTCAGCTGTAAATAAAGTGTCTTTCAACGCAAACCCTTCAGATTTTCGCACATTAACAGCATCTGCATGTAAAGTAAATTCAGAATTACCGCTCGAACCATCAGCATCAACAATTACTTCATTCAATTGTGTATCGCGTTCACGTGGTAAAAAAACTGTTGCTCCGGCATTTTCGAGCATTGGGGTAATATATGGTAAAACATAGCCCATTGGCGAAATGTCTTCTACCGTGCCAAACAAACGTGCCCGCTGCCACTCCCATCTGTCAAATTTCGATTCGTAATACCAACCATGGCTATGCCAAAGGGCTATATGGCTTGCATACAGGCCTTTGTTAGGTTTTAGCCCATTAACTTTATTAATTAACAAGGCCTGGTGTTTTTTATTAAATACCCTGCTGGTATCAATTTTACTTGTGCTCCTGTACGAATTTGGTATTAACTGCTTGTACTCATAACCACCTGAAAAAATGACAATATCATAAGCCTTAAACTTTTTTTCGAGTAATAATTGCAGCGATTTATTTATTTTTTTTATTGAAGATTCACGAACAGGCATATACGAAAGCGCATTAGAAAAGTAAACTTCTATTTGCTTTGAAGAATCCAATACAGATACAGAATCAATTCTTATTTTACCCAAATGACCCCAATTATAAAAAACATTTTCCCACTTTCTTAGAATCTTTTTTGCCTTAGCAGTAAGCTTTATATTTTGGGCATTTTGTGCCGATACTGACACAGTAGTTATCATGCTTATTACAACAATCACTTTTATTAAGCTATTCATAATAGTTTATTTTTATAAATCTTGTTCGCACTAAAGCAGTTACATTAAACAAATAACAACTATAAGCCTGATATACAAAACATTACAAAACACAACAATTTACATACATCAATACTAAAATAGCCACAAAAATACAAAGCATTTTTGAAAACACAAAATTTATAATACATATTACAAAATAGTATTGTTTTATTAATTTTGGTGTTGGTGTCAATCTTTTTAAAACAAAAATACAAGTGAGTGAATAATTGGTTT
The DNA here is from genome assembly GCA_002084525.1 of Bacteroidetes bacterium 4572_117. GTDB lineage: Bacteria > Bacteroidota > Bacteroidia > Bacteroidales > NBLH01 > NBLH01. Next base: position 10,785 of record NBLH01000032.1, read on the forward strand.
TAACCAAATTAACTTTGGCTACTAAGGTCTATTTTGAAAAGTTTGTATACAAATTGTATATGGCAAATATTTATCATACACATTAGGTGTTGAAAAAAATAAAACTATGAGGATTTACATTTTATGCCCAACTTAAAATTTTCAATAGTCCATTAAACCAATAATTTGCTAAATTTTGATTTTAGATTAATGGTTGTAACTATTCAGCGTATCTAAAATACTGGGGACAAGCCTAATAAGGCTTAAATATGAATAAGCTCGTATGAAACCTGAGGTTATTCACATTCAATCCCTTCAGGATTGTTTAGAGTCAGAACTCCTGACCCATAATCTGATTATCAAAATATTACAAGGGTTAGTCCGTAGATTGAAATTGTTGCACAAAGTCATTGGAAATTAGTCATTAGTCATTCTATAATTGCGTAATTGTCTAATGACCAGTCACTAATTACTAATTGCGAAATATGATTTTAATGAAAGCAGAAAAAAATAAGGCAATTCAGTTTACGATAAGTCAGGATGTCTGAGAGTACTAAGTAACAACTAAAAAAAAATACATTAACCCACTAGTAGACAACACCATAGGACAATAAATAAATTACTGTAAATTTAGAACAACTAGAAAGTTACAAGGTTTTGTTGTTTTTTTCGGGTATTAAACTCATAGCCCTTTCTGTAATTGCTGTTATGCTTAAGGCCGGATTAACTCCCGGATTGGCTGATATGAATGATCCATCGCAGACAAATATGTTTTCGTAAGCAAAAACTTTGTTGTTTTTATCAATTACCCCATGTTCTGCGTCTTCTCCCATAACTGCACCCCCCAAAATATGAGCAGTTGAAGGAGTGCCCAGAACAGTTTCCAAAGACAACACTACAGATTTACCATTAATCTGTTTACTGTATTTTTTTGCAATTTCGTGTGCCTCAGGAATAAAAGCCGATGGAGGCATACCTTTATCCATTTTAGATTTCATGCCGAATAATCCTTTTTTAAACTTTAAAGTACTATCCAGATGCTGCATAAACAATATAATGGATGTACTTTTGGCAAAATCTTTAACAAAAAGAACTTTTATCCATTTTATTGGGTCGGTAAGTGGTAAAATAATCAGTTTAAACATTCTTTTGAACCAGTTTTTCTCACTGACCATCGGAAAAGCGGTTACACGCCAAAAACCACTTCCATTTCCATACCGTACCGGTTCAATATGGCTATTTTCATCTAGTTCTATTATTGAACCTATAGCAATACCATCTGACATGTCCTTATCTTTATCAAGGCTTACATTCATTATTAATGCTTCGTTATTAGTACGTACCATTTCGCCAAGCCGTGGGCTTAAATTTGGTAATGATGACTTTTTTAATTTCAACAATAAGGGGATTGTACCTAAAACACCGCCAGAAAAAACTACCCCTTTTGCTTTAACCGATTGAGTTTTCCCAAAAAGCGCGGCGGTTTTTTTAAATTTCACAACATAACCCGTGGCCCCATCTTTTGAGTTTATAGGTTGAACATCAAACACTTTATGCTTGGATATTATTTTTGCTCCTTTTTTTTGTGCCAAATACAAATAATTTTTGTCCAAAGTGTTTTTTGCATTATTCCTGCAACCTGTCATGCACGCCCCACATAAAACACAGCCTGTACGGTCGGGGCCTTCGCCGTTAAAATATGGGTCTGCTACTGTTTTATCTTTTTCACCAAAATATACTGAAACTTTTGTTGTTTCAAAACAATTTTCTTTACCAATTTCTTTTGCAAGCTTTTGGAATTGTTTATCGCTTTCGCCCAAATATGTATTTTCAGTTGCACCCAACATTTTCCATGCTTTTTCGTAAAAAGGTGCTAAAACAGTTTCCCAATCGGCCAATTTTGCCCACGAACCATGATTAAAAAATGGGGTTTTGGGTTTAGGTAAAGTATTGGCATAAACAAGTGAACCACCACCAACGCCTATCCCATTTAAAATGGTTGCATGTTTATAAAATGCAATATTTTGAATACCAAAAAAACGCAATTTCGGAAACCAAAGCCATTTTCGAAATTCCCAATTAGTTTTTGGTAACTCATTATCATTAAACCATTTACCTTGCTCAACAACTAAAACCTTATAGCCTTTTTCAGATAACCGCAAAGCCGAAACAGCACCACCAAAACCTGAGCCGATTATTATATAATCGTATTCAAAATCATTATCCATTTTGTAAAATCTAACTATTTATAATTGCGAATATAATTATTTATTACCTTTTGTTAACCGAAATTGCATTACTGCATACTTTTCATAGCTTGATTTAACTTCAAACCCAAACCGTTTATACATCCCATAATAATTTGAAGCTTCATCATTTACTTTTTTTAATGGTTTAATTATTAGTTTCATAGTTTTATATAAATTGAATTCAAAAAGACCAAAAATACTAAATAAAATAGACAAATAACTTTTATATTATCAATTGAAATTTTAATTTCGTAAAAAAAGTAACCCTACGAGGGTTTTGATAAATAAATAATAGTAATATAATATTCGTATATTTTATTGAAACCTACCCTCGTAGGGTTTTTATACCAAACTCATTAATATTATAAAAATGAAAATTATAGCTATTGGAAGAAACTACATTGAACATGCTAAAGAATTGAATAATCCGATACCTAAAGAACCTATGTTTTTTATGAAACCAGAAACATCTATTATTCGTAATAATAAGCCATTTTTTTATCCTGATTTTTCTGAGGATGTACATTACGAGGCAGAAATTGTGCTGAAAATTAATAAACTGGGTAAAAATATTGAAGAAAGATTTGCATATAGATATTTCGATAAAATTGGTATTGGTATTGATTTTACTGCCCGCGATTTACAGCAAAAGTGCAAAGAAAAAGGCAAACCATGGGAAATAGCCAAGGCTTTTGATGGTGCTGCGCCCATTTCGGAATTTGTTCCTAAATCAAATTATAACGATTTAAATAATTTACATTTTAGCCTAGATTTAAACGAAAAGATGGTTCAAAATGGAACTACTAAAGACCTGATTTTTAATTTTGATGTTTTAATAGCCTATATTTCAAAATTTGTAACACTTAAAATAGGTGATCTAATATTTACAGGCACACCTGCCGGAGTGGGGCAAGTTAAAAAAAATGATCGTTTAGTTGCAAAAATTGAAGGTGAAACCTTTATGGATTTTTATGTGAAGTAATAATAAATCAATTTTGAAGTTCATGTTTTGATAAATTACTAAATAATGCCCAATGGAAAAAAACCAACTCATAATATATCAAACCGAAGACGGCAAGGTTAAAATTGAAACACATTTTGAAAATGAGACTGTATGGCTAAATATGGAACAGATTGCTGAACTTTTTCAAAGAGACAGAACCGTAATAAGCAAGCATATAAAAAATATCTTTACCGAAGGTGAATTATTCGAAGAAGTGGTATGTGCAAAATTTGCACATACCACTCAACACGGTGCTGTTAAAGGAATAACGCAATCAAAAAATGTAAAACACTATAACCTTGATGTGATTATTTCTGTAGGTTATCGTGTAAAATCTCATAGAGGTGTGCATTTTAGAAAATGGGCAACTGCTCTTATAAAAGAGTATTTGATAAAGGGTTTTGCGATGAACGATGAGCTGCTTAAAGAAGTAGGTGGCGGTAACTATTTTGATGAGCTCTTGGCAAGAATTCGTGATATTCGTTCGTCTGAAAAGGTGTTCTGGCGTAAGGTTTTAGATGTTTACGCTACAAGCATTGATTATGAACCCAATACAGAGCAATCGATACAATTTTTTAAAACCGTTCAAAACAAAATGCACTGGGCATCACATGGAGAAACCGCTGCAGAAACTGTTTACCGAAGAGTAGATTCTTCTAAAGAACATATTGGGTTGACAAATTTTAAAGGCAAAGTCCCAACAAAAAAAGAAGTTGAAATAGCTAAAAATTATCTTGACGAAGATGAACTGAATATTTTGAACAGAATGGTAACTGCGTTTCTCGAAATTGCCGAAATCCAAGCTTTAGACCGCACACCAATGTATATGACTGATTGGGTTAAACAGCTGGATATTTTCTTAAAAATGACCAATAAGGAAATTTTGCAACATTCAGGACTTATCTGCCATCAAAAAGCGATAGAAAAAGCACACACCGAATACGAAATTTATAAAGAGAGAACCAAGAATAGAATCACCCAAGTAGAAAAAGATTTTATTAAACAATTAGATAATAAAACTAAAGACTTGAAGAAGTAAAATATCCATTTCAGCTTAGGTACAAAATTGAAAAATGGTTCAAAATGGATTGATAAAAGATTTGATTTTTAATGTTTTAATCGCTATCTTCGATAATAATAACCTATGAAGGTGCTTGAACCTCAGCACAGCATCTAATTATTGGGATTAAATAGTATAGATAAAGGAGCTAATGAGTAAAAAGAGCGAGACAAATAAAAATACTGAATTGCAACAGTTCGACAATTTTGTTATTTTTCAAACAGAAAACGGTAAGGTTAATATTGATGTATATTTTTTCCGACATACTGCCGAAGACAACAAACAATACATCACAAAATACTATAACCTACGAGCCATTACAGCAGTTGGTTATCGTGTAAATTCGCACAGAGCCATTGAGTTTCGTAAATGGGCAACCGAAATTTTACACGAATACATCATCAAAGGTTTTACAATGGATGATGAACGCCTAAAACAAATCAGGCACTTTGGTATAGATTATTTTGACGAGATGCTTGAGCGAGTTAGAGAAATTCGTTTGAGTGAAAGAAGACTATACCAAAAAATTACAGATATTTATGCACTTTCTGCTGATTACGATAGTAAATCGGACATTACCAAACAATTTTTTGCAACCGTTCAAAACAAGTTGCATTGGGCAATAACCGGAAAAACAGCAGCTGAGATTATTTACACCGAAACCGATGCTAAAAAAATCCACTTGGGATTAACCACTTGGAAACAAGCACCAAAAGGAAAAATATTAAAACCTGATGTAAGTGTTGCCAAAAACTATCTTAGCAAAGAACACATAAAAGCATTAGAACGCATAGTAACTGCATATCTTGATTTGGCAGAGAGTAGAGCAACAAATAGAATCGTAATGAATATGAAAGATTGGGATAAATTTTTAGTTCAATTTTTAGAACTTGCCGATTATCCTATTCTTAGAAACTCAGGTAAAATATCTATGCTTGAAGCAAAATTAAAAGCCGAAACTGAGTATGAAAAATTTAGGGTTATTCAAGACCAAAACTACATATCTGATTTTGATAAATTGATTAAAAGGCAATTAAAAGACGATAATAAAAGATAAAAGCATATAGGCAAAATATGTTCCAATATATTTTTATCCTAATTTTAAATTATTTGACCAATAATAACCCTACCCCCCTTAACTTTTGCCAATTACTTGATTGTAAAAACAGATTAAATGGACGATCCGTTTTTTCTTCAAAACTTTCTGATAAATCAGAAAGTTTAATTACCAAAACATTGCCTTTAAGCCTTTCAAGTAGTTTGTATATCCATTGAACAACAAACTCTTCATCTCGAATTTTAATGGTGTTGGTTTTTGTGTAAAACGTAAGCTGAGATTTCCTTTTTTGCTTTTTTAATATGGGTAATTCCCCAACGTACGCTAATTTATGATTTAATTTTTCTGTATCTGATTTTTCTTCTATTTGCAAGTAGGTTTCAACTAATTGCGTGTCAACAGTTGTTTCCGGTATTGTAAAATCAAACCATTCCTGCATATCAAAATCAAACCCAATATCGTGCATAAAGTTGTAAACAGCCTTATTTAAACCTTTACCAAATTTTTCATGACTTGTAGTTTTATCAATATGAAGCAAATCGTTATTGGCAAATGTCCCTTTTTGTCCTTTGGGCAATTCAATATTAAAATTATTTGGGTTTTTACCAACAGGGCTGTGAACAGTAGCCGAAAACAAATGCCAATAGGCTGAGTTAATGAGCTCATAATCAAAAAGCTGACGAACAACTTCAAGCGAATCAATGGTTTCTTGTTCTGTTTGAGTAGGGAAACCATACATTAAGTAGGCATGTACCATAATTCCGGCATCCCTGAAACTTTGGGTTGATTTACTTACGGTTTTCAAATTCACACCCTTATTAATAAGTTTTAGCAATCGGTCAGATGCTACTTCAATACCACCGGAAATGGCAATACAGCCAGAGGCTGATAATAATTGGGCTAAATTTGCTGTAAAACCAGCTTCAAAACGGATATTTGTCCACCAGCTAATATTTATTTTTCTGTTAATTAATTCAATTGCCAAATCGGTTAATAGTGCGGGTGGTGCTGCTTCATCTACAAAATGAAAACCTGTTTCACCTGTCTGATAAATTATTTTTTCGATACGGTCAACAATGGTACTTATTTGGGTAGCATCATATCTTTTAATATAATCAAGGCTGGTATCGCAAAATGTGCAACGGTGCCAATAACAACCATGTGCAAGTGTGAGCTTGTTCCATCGTCCATCAGACCACAGCCTGTGCATGGGGTTAGCTACTTCTATCACCGAAAGGTATTTGCCTAAAAGTAAATTGCTATAATCGGGTGTACCAATTTCGCCATGCGAATAATTTTTTAAACTAGAATTGTTAATGTATTTTACTTTCTCAGAATCATTTATGAATGTTCTTACCAAACTTTCAGTTGGGATTTGTCCTTTTAGGTAATCCAGTATTTGCATAATGGGCCTCTCACCATCGTCTAAAGTAATAAAATCAACATAATCAAAAACCCGTACATCACTTAATTCACGAAGTTCAGTACTGGGGTAACCTCCACCCATTATTA
>NBLH01000230.1 GCA_002084525.1 Bacteroidetes bacterium 4572_117
CTTCATAAAAATTTCCCGGGTATTACAGATCGTATCATTATGCATGAAATGGCGAAAGAGCCTAATGCTCCGGTTTAATATTAAAAAATGTTAAATAATTTGTGTTTTGAAAAATTATTACAATATTTGTACTCATAAACAAATATGGTCAGTTTAACTAATTATAAAAAAATGAAAACCAATTTGGCGACATTTAATAGTAAAATTGATGAATTATTCAAAGAATTTCCAGATGAAGGAGTAGATGAAATACTTAATAATGCATCAATAAAAATAATGAATAAAGAATTTGAAAAGATGAACAATTCTATAAAAGAAATGAGTGAACGATTGGATTTTGCAGAAAAAACAGCGGAAGAAAGAAAAAAAATAGCTTTTGGAATATACTTACAGGAGTTAATTGAACAAATTCAGCAAAATAATGAATAGAATAATAGCATAACAATGAAAACATTATCAAAAATAATTTTTAAAATAATTGGCTGGAAAATAACAGGAAGTTTTCCAAACATTGATAAATCAATTGTAATATTTGCGCCACATACAAGTTATTGGGATGGATTTTATGGGAAATTATTTTTTATGCAATTGAATATCAATTATAAATTTTTATCAAAAAAGGAACTTTTTAGATTTCCTTTAAATTATTTCTTTAAAGCTTTTGGTTCTATCCCAGTTTATGAAAATAGACATATGGTGAATAATGTAGTATCACTATTTGAAGAAAACAAAAATTTACATATAGTACTTTCGCCCGAAGGGCAAATAGCTAAAACAGATCATTGGAAAAAAGGGTTTTATTATATGGCCCAAAGGGCAAATATCCCCATTGTACTAGGCTATCTTGATTATAAGAAGAAAGAAGCCGGAATAAAAGGAGTTATTTACGATACAAAAAACATCAATTCTGTTATGCAACAAATAAATAAAATGTATAAAAATGTACAAGCAAAATATCCGGAGGATTTTGCCTTTGATAAAAGGTTTAGCTAATTTTTTTACAATAAATTTAATTTAAAAACAATCAAAGCATAAAGTATAACCTGAATTATGCACAAGTTTCTATAATAAATTAATCAATAGCCCCGTCTTTCAGGGCGGAGATTGGAATGTGAACAAAATAGCCTTCCTCAAAATTTGGAAGACCTTGTAAATTAAAAAACAAAACCTTCCAAATTTTGAGGAAGGGGGAAATGAGCTACAAACCTACCCCGACCTAAAGGACGGGGCTACTGACAGATAGGTTTGATAAAAGTTTCCCGAAAAAATCGGGACAGGTAATGAACCTTTAGCTCATGCGTAGCATAATTAATAAGTATAAAAAAGAATGAAGTTATCTGAAATAGTATTAAAAACCTTTGGGTGGAAATTAATAGGCGATTTCCCGAATATAAATAAAAGTGTTGTCACTTTAGCACCACATACAAGTAACTGGGATTTTGTTGTAGGTAAATTGTATTTGAATGCAAGAAACATTAACAATAATACACTTATGAAAAAAGAAATGTTTTTTTTTCCATTAAATATAATTCTAACTGGACTAGGTGCTATTCCAGTTGACCGAAAAAATAAAAAAATTAGCATGGTTGCACAAACAGCATTAATATTTAAAAAAAAGGAGGAGTTTAATCTATTTATTGCACCAGAGGGCTCAAGATATTTGTCAAATCAATGGAAAAAAGGCTTTTATTATATTGCACAAGAAGCAAATGTTCCTATTGTAACCAGCTTTATTGACTACAAGAAAAAAGAAGTTGGGATAAAAGAAACAATTAACGATACAAGCGATATTGAAAGCACAATGACGGAAATAAATAATATTTATAAAGACATACAAGCAAAGTTTCCAGCAAAATTTACTGTAGATAAAGGGTTTAGCTAATTTTTTTATCACAAAACTGACTATAAAACAATAAGAGTATAATTTAATTAATTTTTTTAAATATGAATAAAATAGCAGAATTAATAGTAAAATTAAAATGGCCAATAATATTGGCGGTAGTTGCATTAACTGTATTTTTTGGTATGCAGTTAAAAAATATAAGCATCAATTCAGATGTATTAAGTTCACTGCCAGACGATGACCCCGTAGCAAAACTATATAAAGATATTGGGGATAAATATGGCGGTAATGCAATGGGCATGATTGTTTTAGAAACAGATGATGTTTTTAAAACCGAAGTGTTGGAACATGTAAAACAAATTACCGACAGTTTAAAAATTACCGATGGTATTTCTACCGTAACAAGTTTAACCGATATTATTGATATAAAAACATCTGAATTTGGTTTAGAAATAGGAAAACTTGTTGATGAATATGAATTGCCACAAACCCAAAAAGAATTAGATAGTTTAAAAGCCTATGTATATTCCAAAGATATGTATAGTGGTTCTATTGTTAGCGAAGACGGCACAGCCACTTTAATAATGTTTACTATGCTCGATGAAGCAGACAAGCAAGCTGTTGCAGCAGATGTGAAAAATAAAGTAGAGCAAATGAACCTTCCCGAAAAAGTATATTTCGGAGGCTTGCCAATGATGATGAACGATGTAGCCGATTTAATAATGGCTGATATCATTTGGCTGCTACCCATAGTATTTATATTAATTGCATTGATTTTGTTTTTAAGTTTTAGAACGGCAAGAGGGGTTATAATGCCTTTATTAACAGCAGGTATTTCTGTTGTTTGGACTTTGGGCTTGATGCAAGTATTAGGTTACCAATTAACCATGATTTCTAATAATATTCCAATCATACTTTTAGCAGTGGGTAGCGCCTATACCATTCATGTATTAAACAGAATTAATCAAACTTTTGATAACGACAGGAAGAAAGCAATAATAAAAGCAATGGCTTATATTTTTATACCTGTAATTTTGGCAGCGGTAACAACGGCTATTGGTTTTGTGTCATTTGTGTTTGGAGCATATTTAACCATGATACGTGATTTTGGATTATTTACTTCATTAGGAACATTGTTTGCTCTTTTATTGTCCCTATTCTTTGTCCCGGCGGTTATATCTGCCTTATCATTGTACAAAAAGGATATTAGCGAAGAACAACACAACAGCACTCAAAAAAACGACTTTTTATCAAGTAAAGTACTGCGTCCTTTAGTGAATCTTTTATTTCATCACCCCAAATATACTTTATCAGCATGGGGATTATTAATAGTATTGAGTATTGGCGGTATGTTTTTAATAACCACTAGTGTAAATATGGCTGAATATTTTAAAGAAGATAATCCAACTAGAATATCAGAAGATGTGATGCAAAACAAGTTCGGTGGTTCTCAACCTGTATTTGTAGTTTTTAAAGGCGACATACAAAGTCCGGAAGTTTTAAATATGATGATTAAAACCGGAGACTATATGGAACAATACCCTGAAATATCGACTACCCAATCTATTGCCGATTTAGTAGAGGAAATGAATAATGCAATGGGGGAAGGCAAGAAAATTCCTGCTACTAAAGAAAAAATCGAACAATTATGGTTTTTGTTGGACGGACAAGATATCTTATCTCAACTTATTACCGATGAACTTGATGAAGGAATAATCCAATCTAAATTTGCCTCATCAGACAGTAAAGAAATGAGTGATTTTGTAAAGTATATGGATAAATATATAAAAGAAAACTCTACCGAAGACTGTCAAATATCAATAACAGGAATGCCGTCGGTTTATGTCCGAATGAATGAAAGTTTATTATCCAGTCAAGCAAGTAGTTTAATTATAGCAATACTAATGGTACTTATTATAGTAGGGTTAATGTTGCGGTCATTCTCAAAAGGTGTTTATGCCACAATACCAATAATAGTAACCATTGCCATTTTATTCGGTTTTATGGGATATGCAGGTATTGCATTAGATATTGCAACAGTGCTTGTTGCAAGTATTGCGCTTGGTATCGGCATCGATTATTCCATACACGTAATTACACACTTTAATCATTCATTGAAAGAAACGGGCGATATCAATAAAGCCTTGGAAGACACTATAATGATTAGCGGAAAAGCTATTGTGATAAATGTAGTCTCCGTAGCAGCGGGATTTTTGGTATTGTTATTCTCTCAAATGGTGCCATTACAGAATTTCGGGCTGTTGGTAGCTTTAAGCATGATAGGGTCAGGTCTTGGAGCCTTAACACTACTGCCTGTTGTTTTGATATTGGCAAATAGAAAAAAACAAATAACAGTAAAATAATAAATATATAATAATTAATTTTTTAACAATTTAAATTTAGAAAAATGAGAACAGTAAAATTTTCAGTATTAGTTAGTGCATTATTCCTTTTAATTGGATTTAATGCCAATGCACAAGATGGAAACACCATTCTTAAAAAGTTAGACGAAGTAATGTATTCGCCTAAAGATATGACCGGAAACACAGAAATTATTCTTATCGACAAAGCCGGTAAAAAGAAAACGCGTAAAGCAACAACCATTCAAAAAGGAACAGATAAACGATTATTCCGTTTTACAGCCCCTTCATCGCAAGCCGGAATTGCTACACTTTCATTACCTAATGATGTAATGTATTTGTATATGCCTGCATTTGGTAAAGAACGCAGGATATCATCGTCTGTTAAATCGCAAAAATTTGCAGGAACAGACTTTGCTTACGAAGATATGGAAGCAAAATTGTTTGTGAAAAAATATACTGCCAAATTATTAAAAAAAGAAGGCAACTTATTGGTTCATATACCCGGCAAATTGGCTTACAGGTTGTTATAGGGTTAAAGTTAGTTTTAGAATTAAGCCAATTGCCGGGTTATTTTCCAGGTTACATCAAAGAGTCCAGTATAAAAAAATGGAATCATAGCGAAGGCTTGAGGTGTTAAAACAGGTTGAATATTGGTATTGATAATTGTTCGCAATTTATCAGGATGCTCAAGCTTTCGCTTTTCAAACTAAACTCAGCAAATTTAATTTTAAAAAAATGAAACAACCAATATCATTAGTCCTATCAGGTGGTGCAGCAAGAGGATTGGCGCACATAGGCGTTATTGAAGAATTAGAAAAACAGGGATTTGAAATAAAATCTATTGCCGGAAATTCTATGGGGGCTTATATAGCTGCAATGTATGCATTAGGCAACTTAAACGAATATAAAAAATGGGCTTTAACATTAGATAAAATGGAAGTATTCAAACTCATTGATTTCACTTTCAGTTCGCAAGGTTTAATAAAAGGCGACAGGGTTTTTAATAAAATGAAAAGCTTTTTCCCCGACAAAAACATAGAAGACCTTAGGATACCTTATGTTGCCGTTGCCGCTGATATTACAAATATGGAAGAAGTAGTATTTACCGAAGGTAGTTTATATGATGCTGTTAGGGCATCGGTTGCCATACCAACTGTTTTTACACCTGCAAAAAAAAACAATGCAGTATTGGTTGACGGTGGGGTTGTTAACCCAATCCCTTTAAATCGTGTTAAACGAACTGAAGGCGATATTTTAATAGCTTCTTATGTAAATGCAAATATCCCTTATGATGCACCAATAATAAACAAAGAAAAAGAAGAAATAAAAAGATCGGTTTACCAGCAAAAGGTTCTGGAATTTAAAAGTAGGCTAAATAGAGTTTTACCAAAAAATGGTGAAGAAAAGCTAAATTATTTTTCACTATTAAATAAATCAACAGCTTTACTTGCTCACAGTTTATCAATTATAAATATTGAAAAATACAATCCCGATATCATGATTAATATTTCACGTAAATGAAAATATATGAAAACAACAGCGATAATATGTGCATTTAATGAAGAAACCACTATAAAAAATGTTGTAACAACTGTTTCAGATTATTTTTTTCACGAAGTAATTGTTATAAACGATGGCTCAACAGATAAAACTGATGAAATTATACGTAAAACAACAGGTTTACACAATCTAAAATATATTTCACTGCCTGAGAATAAAGGCAAAGGCTATGCAATGGCTACTGGTATTGAAAATGCTACAGGTGAAATAATTGTATTTATTGATGCCGATTTATCGAACCTGACTGAAGAACACTTTTCGCAATTAATAAGCCCAGTATTTTATAAAAAAGCCGATATGGTATTGGGGCAAGCAAATGAAACGCTGATTAATTACGATTTAAATCCGTTTAAATCGTTTACTGGAGAACGTACACTTCTGAAAAAGGATGTACTGCCAATTGTTGATAAAATGAAACATTCAAGGTTTGGTGTTGAAACACTCATTAACCTTTATTATCAATCAGAAGGCAAAATAGTAAAATATATAATGCTCGAAGGATTAAATCATCCTACAAAATTTGATAAAACAAATACACCACAAGCAATGAAAGAGTTTGTACAAGAAGGACATCAAATTGCATTAACCGCATTTAAAAATTTTGATTTAATAACAAAAACAATTAAAAATACAATTTCAAAAAATGTGAACTTATGAAACAAATAAATTTAATATCAGTATTGTTAATAGTGCTTTTTTTTAGCACAAATATTACCAAAGCACAAGAGGATGCTAACAAGTTAAAATTATCAATATTGAAATTAGGGAAGCCTATGTTCAATTATTTGGTTTTTTATCTGAAAATCTTGATGTAAAAATTGGTCGCCAACGGATTACATGGGGAACAGCGGACAAATTAAACCCCACAGATAATTTAAACCCTTATGATTTAGAAGATGTGTTGGATTTTGGTCGCCACAGAGGTTCTGATGCGATTAGCATGGATTATTACTTTAACTCGGAGTTCTCTTTACAAGGCGTGTATATTCCATTTTTTCAACCGGCCAATATGCCTGTTGGTATTTTTGCAACTGCTTTAAACCCAGCAATGGAATTGCCCGATGGGATGACTTTACATAACTTTACGGACACCATAATAATACCTAGGTATAATCTTGCTGAAAGTTCAACAGCAGGTTTAAAATTTAAAGGTTTTGCTGCCGGTTTTGATTTCTCATTAAGTTATGTTTGGGGTAGAGACGGTATGCCTATCAGCACAAAAAATACTTTTGTTCCAGTTGATGCAGTGGGCGGAATAGATATAAACTCTCAATTAGAGTTCTACAGGACACATGTTTTTGGAGCAGATATGGCAGGAAGCATTGGCGGAGCTGGTGTTTGGGCAGAAGCTGCTGTTTTCTTACCCGAAAACGAAGTGATTATGACTAACGATTTTTCGGCACTTTATCCTGTCGGAACACCACCTGAAATGACAAATATTGACACAACAGTATTAAAAAAAGAGGCATACATAAAATTTGTGATAGGAGCCGATTATAATTTTGCCAATGGCTCGTATCTTAATTTTCAATACATGCATGGTTTTATGAACGAAAGAGGGCGCGATGCATTAAACGATTATTTCTTTCTTCAATATCAAATGAAGTTTTTTGATGATAAATTAAAATTTACTCCATTAGCAGGCGGATTTATAGTTTCAGACTGGGAAGATGTTGAAAATAATTATGCAATAATATATGCACCTGAACTTTCGTATATGGCAACCGATAACGCTGAAATAATACTATCTACTGCAATATTCGACGGCAAAGGCGATAATATGTTCGCAAGTATGGCTGATTATAATATGCT
>NBLH01000033.1 GCA_002084525.1 Bacteroidetes bacterium 4572_117
ATACAATAAAAATTGGCTATTTAGCAGAAATAGGCTTGGATATTATTTTTCAAAAGCTGACTACCATGTATTATGCAGCAGCCATGGCACAAGATGAAATAAACGCCGCTGGCGGAATAAATGGCAAAAAAATCGAACTTGTTTTAAAAGATGCATATGCCGACCAGGCTTTAATTGAAGTGGAAGCTTATAAAAACAATGGGATAAATTTGATTATTGGCCCCGCATTTTCAAGTACCACAATAAAAATTGCCGATTATGCAATCAATAATAATATGCTGATAATGAGTTATTCAGCAACAAGTTCAGCAATTTCTAATTTAAGCGATAATGATTTAATTTGGCAAACTGCAACATCTGATTTGTATAAAGGGAAAGTAGCAGCCGATTACCTTTACGAACATGGAAAAAGAAGGGCGGCAGTGCTGTACAGGGACGATGTTTTTGGCCAAGGGCTTACTGATGCATTTCAAACAGATTTTGAATTACTCGGTGGTTCGGTTGTAAAAAACATTAAATATCCGGTAGATGGAATTAATTTTTCAACTTATGATTTTACCAGTGAAATAAGCCAACTATTTTCAAATGGTGATATTGATGTCTTATATTTTGTTTCTTTCGATTCTGACTTTATACGTGCTTGTGAATTTTTGAAAATAAACCCCTCGTTTATAGCCCAAAAACCACAAGTTGTTTTGGCTGAAGATGCCGAAATTGAAAAACTTGTAGAAAATATTGCCCCTACAATTACCGAGGGGATGCTGGTTTTTGAAGCAAGTGCCCTCGAAAACGACCCAAACAGGACAAATTTTGACAGAAATTACACAAACAAATTCCAAATTGATCCACCTTCATATGCGCACGAAGCTTATGATGCTGTTTATTTAATTGCCTATGCAATGATAAAAGCAAATACAACAGATTCGGCAATTGAAATAGCTGAAGTGCTTCGGGCCATATCCGGAAGTGATGAAAGTATTACAGATGAGACAATAATAAATATAAACGAGTTTGAAAAAGCAAAAAACATATTAATCTCAAATGGAAATATTGATTATAATGGGGCTTCCGGCGAAATTTTATTCGATAATACAGGTGCCCCAGGAGTAGCAACTTACAATATTTGGGAAATAGTTAATGGGATAGGGATAAAAATATCAACAATAACAATCATGCAAGGTAAATAAAACCACTACCTTTTTATTAAAGCAGCCTGCTTTTTCAAAATTGCACTTTTTTGTGAGTTCAGAATTTATTTTACTATCTTTGATAAAAATAAAATGTTTAATAATCTAAAATATAAGAATTATGGAAAACTATTTTTTAAAAGTTAAAAATTACCTTCTTGAGCTTAATTTTACAATTGTTGATGAAAACGAAGATGAAAATTTATTAATAATAGAAAATGAAAACGAAGGCATATCAAATATGATTTTAATATGCGCTGACCCCATTTTAATAATGGAACAGTTTTTATTCGAAACCAAAACTGGTGATGTTGAGGTATACAAAAGCCTGCTTCAAAAAAATCAGGATATTATCCATGGTGCTTTTGTTTTGGACCAATCAGGAACCAAAGTTTTATTCAGGGACACGCTTCAACTTGAAAACCTTGATTTGAATGAATTAGAAGGCTCATTAAACTCACTGGCTTTTTTATTAAGTGAATATTCAGCAAAAATACTTGAATTTGCAAAAAAATAATAAGCCACTTTAATTAATGTTGTCACAGATTTTTAGAAAAGCCAGATATTCATATTAATTTGAGAATTGTTTTAAGCGCTCAAAATAATTAATCTGTGGCAATTTTTTGAAACTTTTGGAATGATAAAAAAACACAAAGATAAGTTAACCCATTTTTTTACCGTTGATTTATGGCAAATGGATATAGAAAAACTCCCTATCCATAAGCGCTTGTATATAAAATCGTTAAAAATACTTATCATTGCAATAAAAGGCTTTACCAAAAACAAAACTCCTATCCATGCATCAGCCCTGACATATTTTTCGATGCTTTCCATTGTACCTGTTATTGCAGTGGGTTTTGCAATTGCAAAGGGTTTTGGCCTTGAAAATTTGCTAGAAGAAGAAATTGCTAAAAGCCTTGCCGGCCAAAAAGAAGTTGCAGCTTATTTATTAAATTTTGCGAAAACAATGTTAAGTACGACTAAAGGTGGGGTCCTTGCTGTGGTTAGTGTTTCGGTTTTGTTGTATACGGTACTAAAATTACTGTACCAGATTGAAAATGCATTTAACATTATTTGGGAAGTCGAAAAATCAAGAAGTTTTATCCGCAAATTTACCGATTATTTGGCAATAATACTTATTGCACCCATAATTGTTGTGTTTTCGGGAACTATAAATGTGTACATCACTACAATATTACTTGATTTTACCCAAAATACCGATTTCTTTGACTTTATATCGCCGATTATACTAATATCAATTAAATTTGTCCCTTATGTTTTAATTTGGCTGCTTTTCACCCTTTTATATTTAATAATCCCCAACAAAGGGGTCAAATTTACACATGCATTTATTGCGGGGCTAATTGCCGGTACCGCATATCAGCTTATCCAGTTTTATTATATCAATTTCCAAATTGGTTTTTCAAGATACAATGCTATTTACGGAAGTTTTGCAGCTTTACCTCTATTTCTTATTTGGTTACAAATAAGTTGGAGCATTGTTCTTTTTGGTGCTCAAATTGCCTCTGCTTTCGAAAACATAAATTCTTATGCTTATAAAAATGCATATCCACTTTTAAGCACTACTAATAAGCGGGTTTTAAGTTTGTTGGTTTTAAAAAAAATAGTCAATAGGTTTAAGGCTAAAGAGGTAGCATTCTCAGAATCAGAGCTTTCAAAAGAAAGTAAACTCCCTGCGCATTTTATTTCGAATATAGTTGATGAATTAAATAAGGTCGATTTAATATCAAAAGTTATCAACTATAAAAAACCAATTACCTTGCAACCTGCCAGCGATATATCATCATTAAGCTTTGCTGATGTTATTGAAAAACTGAATAATTTAGGTAATGATAAATTATTGTCGATTAACAACGATACTGATTTTGAATCAATAAATAAATTAGTTTCAGGTTTTTCGGCTTCGGTTAAAGAAAACTACTCCAATATATTTATTAAAGATTTATAAATTTTACAGCCTGAGCTCAAAATTAGACCCAAGATACTTTTCACGGACTTCGGGGTTTGAAGCCAGTTGCTCAGCAGTACCAGAAACCAGTATACCACCTTCGTATAACAAGTAGGCGCGGTCTGTTATCGACAAAGTTTCATGAACATTGTGGTCAGTAATTAATATGCCGATATTTTTTTCTTTAAGCTTTGCAACTATTTTCTGTATATCTTCTACAGCAATGGGGTCTACCCCTGCAAAAGGCTCATCTAAAAGAATAAATTTTGGATCAATGGCCAAGGCCCGTGCAATTTCAGTTCTACGGCGCTCACCACCCGAAAGCTGGATACCAAGGCTTTTTCGTATTTTTTGCAAGCCAAATTCGTCTAAAACACCTTCAAGCCTTTCCTTTTGTTCTAATTTTGAAAAAGAAGACATTTCCAGTACAGCTTTTATGTTATCCTCAATGCTTAACTGCCTGAACACAGACGATTCCTGTGGTAGGTAACCAATTCCTTTCTGGGCCCTTTTGTACATTGGCAATTTTGTAATATTCAAATCATCAAGGAAAACATTACCTGAATTAGGTTTAATTAAACCTACGATCATATAAAACGATGTAGTTTTACCTGCACCATTTGGTCCAAGTAAACCAACAATTTCTCCACGTTTAACTTTAATGTTAACCCCTTTAACAACGGTTCTTTTTCCGTATTTCTTAACAATTTCTTTAGTAAATAGTTCCATTAATAAAATAAATATTATCAAATTAATAAGCTTTCATCTTTTGCATAAACCCTTTTAGATATTTTAATGCCAATTTCGTAGAGTATCACCAACGGTAAAGCCACAAGTATCTGGCTAAAAACATCAGGGGGCGTAATAATTGCCGAAAGGGCTAATATTACAACAAGTGAGTGCTTTCGGTATGTCCTTAGTGTAACCGGGGTTATTAAACCTGCTTTGCTTAAAAAATATATTATAATGGGTAGCTCGAAAACAATACCGGCTGCCAAAACAATAGAAGTTATAGTAGAAATATATGACCCAAGGTTGATTTGATTAAGTACCTGGTTGCTAACATTATAACCACCTAAAAAATGAACAGATAATGGGACGATTAAATAATATCCAAAAAGAACACCAATAAAAAATAAAAGAGAACTGAAAAGAACAGCACCCCTAGCATGTTGCTTTTCATTAGAATATAAGGCTGGTCTTATGAAACTCCAAACTTCCCAGAAAACGTATGGAAATGCAATTAAAAAGCCTGCAACCAAAGACACCATTATGTGGGTCGAAAACTGTCCTGCCATATTGATGTTGATAATTTGAAAAGGGCTTGAATTAATACAAAGTGTTTTAACATTTATATAGGTCCCAAATTCACATAGCATCCTGTTTGTGAAAAATTCGGGTGTTTTAGGTGCTAAGATGATGGTGTCAAATATAAATTCACGAAAAATAAATGCCGCAATAGCAAATATTAGTATCGCCAAAAAAGATCGTATTAAATTCCACCTTAGCACTTCAAGATGGTCTAAAAACCCCATTTCTGAACTGTTTTGTTCTTCTTCATTCATAGTTGTAATCAAAAATAATTTTAGATAATTTTAAATTTTAATGAATTTTACTTTTATGTTAGTATTTAATGTATTACATTTAGCATGCAAATATATAACAATTATTATCTTTGTTAGCTGTTTTAAAAAAATGTGAAGAAAAATTAAATTTTACTATGACACAGGAGGGACAAGTTAATTTAGATTTTTATCTAAAAAAACATTTCGGATTTGATAACTTTAAAGGTAAACAAGAGGATGCTATCAAAAATGTAATGAACGGAAATGATACATTTGTTTTAATGCCTACCGGTGGTGGTAAATCATTGATTTATCAGCTTCCTGCATTAATTCTCGGAGGTGCCGCAATTATTATTTCCCCTTTAATTGCGCTTATGAAGAATCAGGTTGATGCCATACGTAATATTAGTGAGGATGACTCTGTTGCACATTTTCTGAACTCATCATTAACTAAAAACCAAATAATAAAAGTTAAAGAAGATATTCTTTCGGGCAAAACAAAGCTTCTTTATGTTGCACCAGAATCGTTAACAAAACAAGAAAATATTGATTTTTTACGCTTAATTGAAATTTCTTTTTATGCTGTTGACGAGGCTCATTGTATTTCTGAATGGGGTCATGATTTTAGGCCTGAGTACAGAAAAATCAGGCCTATTATTGAAGAGATTGGAGTTGCACCAGTAATTGCGCTAACTGCTACAGCCACACCAAAAGTACAGCATGATATACAAAAAAATCTAGGGATGCTTGATGCTAATGTTTATAAGTCATCATTTTTCCGTTCCAATTTATATTACGAGGTAAGGCCTAAAATAAACCCTGAAAAACAAATAATTAAATTCGTAAAAGAAAACGAAGGTAAATCGGGCATTATTTATTGCCTGAGCCGAAAAAAAGTGGAAGAATTAGCGCAAACCTTGCTTGTTAATGGAATAAAAGCATTGCCCTATCATGCAGGTATGGACTCGGCCACAAGATCAGGTAACCAAGATAAATTTTTAATGGAAGATGTTGATGTTATTGTTGCGACAATAGCATTTGGTATGGGCATAGATAAGCCTGATGTGAGGTTTGTAATCCACTACGAAGTCCCCAAAAGCCTCGAAGGTTATTATCAGGAAACTGGAAGGGCAGGCCGTGATGGAGGTGAAGGTAAGTGTATAGCTTTTTACAGTTACAAAGATATTCAAAAGCTTGAAAAATTTATGCAAGGGAAACCTGTAGCTGAACAAGAAATTGGCAGGCAATTATTGTTGGAAACTGTTGCTTATGCAGAATCTTCTGTTTGCAGGCCAAAACTTTTGTTAAACTATTTCGGCGAAATCCTTACCAAACCATGTGGTAACTGCGATAATTGTTTAAACCCAAAAGAACAATTTGAAGGGAAAGATGATATAGCTACCGTTTTAAAAGTAATTAGTGAAGTTAAAGAAAGATATAAGGCCGATCACATAGCAAATATTATCACCGGTTTTGTAAATGCTGCCATAAAATCATATAAACACGACAAAATTGAAGTTTTTGGCATTGGTAAAGACAAAGATATAAAGTTTTGGAATGGTGTTATAAGGCAAGCTCTTGTTCTTAGGTTATTAGAAAAAGATATTGAAAACTATGGCTTGCTAAAAATAAATTTAAAAGGGCACGAGTTTGCAGAGAATCCTTATTCGATAAAACTAACCAAAGACCATGATTTTGAAGATTTAGATAAAGATTCACCATCATATGGTGGCGGTGGGGGGGCTGCTGATCCAACCTTGTTTAAATTACTGAAAGATCTTAGGAAAAAAGTATCAAAGAAAAAAAATGTACCCCCATTTGTGATTTTCCAAGATCCTTCATTTGAAGATATGTCTATCCAATACCCTATCACCATGGATGAAATGAAGCAAATCGTGGGGGTAGGTAACGGCAAAGCAATTAGATATGGAAAGGAATTTATAGAATTGATAAAAAGGTATGTGGACGAAAATGAAATTGAACGTCCACAAGACATGATCGTAAAATCAATTGTTAATAAATCGGTAAATAAGGTATACATTATCCAAGGTATCGATCGTAAAATATCGTTAATTGATATTGCTGAATCAAAAGGACTTGAGATGAGCAGCTTACTCACAGAAATTGAAGCTATTGTTAATTCCGGAACTAAAATTAGCTTAGATTATTACATTAATGAGATTTTAGATGAAGATCATCAGGAAGAAGTCTATGATTATTTTAGGGAAGCTGAATCTGAATCAATTAGTGATGCTTTGGATGAATTAGGCGAAGATGAATATTGTGAAGATGATATTCGTTTGATGAGAATTAAATTTATGTCTGAAATGGGTAATTAATTTGGTTATATTAAATACTTTTTGTTAATTTGAGTTATTCATTAAAGAATCCCCTAAAATTGTATGTTTAAAAAATTATCTTTCAGGCTTTCGTTTTTTTTAATGGTGATTCTTGGAACCATTGTAACTATTTTTACTATATACTTGATAAATGATCGATCAGATCAATTGAAAAAGATGATGCTGCAAAAAGGAATAGCAGCCGCCCAAACCGGTGCAAAAATAATGGGTGTTACACTTGAAAGTATAGTTGAAAATGGGAACTACACTAAAACAGGACTTTTTAATGATTCATTGACGCCTATACCCTTACCTAATTCAATATTAACTCAGTACAAAGATATTTCAGAAGAAGATATTAAAAATATCCAAAAATACCATTATAAAAATGGCCTTGACCTGTTATTGGATACTTTGATTTTAGATATACAAGATGAATTTTTTAAAGACCCTGAAGTGGAATTTGCGGTTTTGTGTGATAACCAGGGATATACCCCATCTCATAATTCAGTGTATAATCATCCTTTAAAGGGTAATTACAGAAGTGATAACGATAGCAGCAGATCGAAAAGAATATATTACGATAAAAATACTGCAAATAACACAACAGAACCATACCTACTATACGTTTACCAAAGGGACACTGGTGAGGAAATGTGGAGGATATCATCGCCTGTTTTTGTTAAAGGTACACATTGGGGGTCGTTTAGGATTGGTTTTTCAATGAAAAAAACCCAAGAGGCTATCAATGGGCTGAAAAAACGATTAATACTAATGATGAGTTTACTACTTATTGTTACTGTTATTTTGTTAAATAGGGTTACTGCCTTTATGATGAAACCTTTGGGTAATTTGCACGATGGTGTCAATAAGGTAGCCAAGGGCGATTTGTCGTACCAGATTAAGGTAAAGACCGATGATGAAATTGGTAATTTGGCAAAGGCCTTTAACAAAATGACATCTGATTTAAATGAATATATAGTAAACCTGAAAGAAACAACTGCTACAAAAGAACGTATACAAAGTGAATTAAATGTTGGCAAAGATATTCAGAAAAGAATGCTGCCACATGTTTTCCCCCCTTTTCCTGACAGAAAAGAATTTGACATTTTTGCCATTATGGAACCAGCAAAAGAAGTTGCAGGTGATTTTTACGACTTCTTTTTTATAGACGAAAACCGGTTTTGTTTTATAATTTCCGACGTATCGGGCAAGGGGGTTCCATCAGCTTTGTTTATGGTAATTACAAAAACACTTTTACAGGCCGAAGCACAAAGAGATTATGCCTTTAACCAAGTTATTGGAACTGTTAATAATGCTTTATCAGAAAATAATGATACTGCAATGTTTGCAACAACTTTTTGTGGGATACTAGATTTGTCAACAGGCGATATGGAGGTTGTAAATGCAGGGCATAACCCGCCAATAATTGGGAATAGTACAGATGGGTATAAATATATGACTTTGGATCAGAATATTGCTTTAGGGATATTCGAAAATTTTAAGTTTAAAGTAGACCACTATAAAGTAAACCCGGGCGATAAAATTATTTTGTATACTGATGGTATTACCGAGGCTTTTAATCCAGAAGCTGAATTGTTTTCTGAAGAACGTTTATTGGAATTAATAAGTAAAACAAACCATACTTCTAGTAACGATTTAGTAAAAAACATCCGTGTTGGACTTAAAAAATTCACAAAAGATGCGGAACAATCAGATGATATTACTATATTAGCTGTTACATTTAACGGGAAAAAATAATCGATGCAGTATTAAAAGTGTTTGCTTTCAGATTTTAATAATTGTTTATATTCTCAATAGCCCGTTCAGTACCCGTAATGCCTTAGTTATCAAGGGATTGCAGAGTTGAGCTTATTGTTTTAAAGTGTTGATTGCTAGAGTGGTAATCTAAAATTTTTAATCTATAATTTATAATTAACGAAGAGTTATATTCTAAAACTTAATATTATATTATATGAAGAATAAAATTATTAACATAAAAAGCAGGACCAGTGGTTTAGAAATAATGAATCAACAACTGGCTAAACTTGTTGAGGAGTGGGATATTTCAAAAGATGTTGCCTTTAGTATGAATTTGGCACTTGAGGAAATAACAACAAATATTATTAATTACGGGTACAAAGGTGTTCAAGACTATGATATTGTTATTAGGTTTACCCTTGAAAGGCATAAACTTCGTATACAAATTAAAGATGGCGCCAAAGAATTTAACCCTTTCGATGTGGAAGTTCCCGAGGATTTGGGCAAACCCCTAGAAGAAAGGAATATTGGCGGTTTAGGAATTCACTTGGTTAAAAAATTTACAGATAATTTTTCATATAGAAGAAGTAATAATAAAAATATAGTTACATTAACTAAAAGCCTTGAATAATGAAAATAACAGATATAAAAACAGATAATGCGATTATTTTAGAAATATTAGGAAGAATTGATGCAGGAAGTACGGAAACTACCGAAAAGTACTTTAATTCGCTAATTAGTGTGAATGATATAAATATTATTGTTGATTGTAAAGATCTTGATTATATAAACAGCTCCGGTTTAAGGATATTTATTATGAGTTTAAAAAAACAAGCTGCAAAAGGTAAAAAACTTTTGCTATGTAATTTACAAAAAAACATTAAAGAAGTTTTTGTGTTTTCAGGCTTTTCTAATCTTTTTGATGTTGATCTTGATCTTGAAGCTGCCAATAAACTTGCAAGTTAAATTGAAAAAGTGGAGGTGTTAAACGTAAAGGGTATCTGTAAACATTATGGAAATACCCGTGCTGTAGAAAATATTTTATTAACAATAAATAGTGGCAATATTTATGGTATCCTTGGCCCTAATGGCAGTGGAAAAACTACATTATTGTCAATTATCCTTGGGGTTATCAAAGCAGATAAGGGTTCTTACGATTGGTACAACTCAGAGAAAAATAATCCAACTGAGAATATTGGTGCTTTACTTGAAACTCCCAATTTTTATTCATATTTAAGTCTTGAAAAAAACCTGGAAATTGTTGCCAGGATTAAAAATATTGAAACGGATACAATTGATGCTGCCTTAGAGAAAACCGGATTACTTGAAAGAAAATATTCTAAATATTTCACCCTTTCCCTTGGCATGAAACAGAGATTTGCTTTGGCTAGTGTATTGCTAGGCAACCCCGAAATCCTTATTTTAGATGAACCCACTAATGGCCTTGATCCTCAGGGGATTGCTGATGTGAGGGCAATGATTGTTGAAGAAGCAAAAAGAGGGAAAACGATTATACTTGCATCACATATACTTAGCGAAGTTCAAAAAATATGTACACACGTTGCCATTTTAAAAAATGGCAAAATACTGAAAAGTGGTGAAATAGGCAGCTTAATCAAATCAGAAAAATCAATAATTATTTCGTCTGACGAAAATAAAAAGCTTTTTGGGCTTTTGGTACGTTCAGGTTTATTCGAAAAAGTTGAGAGTATTAAAAATGAAATTAGTGTTAGCTTAAAGAAAGGTTCAACAGCAAAAGAATTAAACGAATTTGCTTTTAAGCATAACATAATACTAACAAAATTTGAAAAGCAAGAAGGCTCTCTTGAAACAGAATTCTTAAAAATGGTAAAATGATTAGATTATTAAGAATTGAGCTGATAAAAATATTATCATATAGTACTTTTTGGATCCTTAGCGGTATCACCATCGGATTTTATTTTATTTTCCTCTTGATTGGGATACAAATTGAAATTGATTTTCAAGGTGTTGACATAAATGTTTATTTCCGGTTTCCTGTTGTTTGGCAAACAATTGCTTATTACTCAAGTTGGTTTAATTTATTATTGGCCCTTTTGTTGATGATACTTATAGGAAATGAATTCAACTTTAAAACTTTTCGCCAAAATGCTATTGATGGCCTTTCAAGGCGAGAGTTGTTTTTCAGTAAATTAATATTAATTGGTTTATTTGCACTTGTGGCGTTTATTATTTCTTTTTTTTCTGCATTATTAATTGGTGTGATATACACTAACGACCTAGATAGTATCAATATTTTTGGGGATTCCTATTTTGTATTCTCGTATTTTATTCAAGCAATTGGTTTAATGTCGATAGCTTTTTTAATAAGTTTACTTTTAAAAAATATTGCTGCTTCGATAGTTGTGTTTATCGGGATATATATTTTTGAATTAATCCTTCGTGCATATTTTGCATTAATCTCGGTAAGTTGGGGGCAGTACCTACCGTTTAATATTTTTTCAGATTTATGCAGTGCACCATCATTAAAAAAAATGCTTACCAACCCAACCATAAGGGAATCGATAGATAACGCTACAATTGCTGCTAAAACAAGTGGCGAGATTAATGAAATTAGCTACGGGGCTATCATTATACTTGCGGTATCTTTTACCCTTATATTTTTTTACTCTTCATACATGATATTTGCAAAAAGGGATTTGTAATAGGCTTTTTAATTTGGCACAAGTATTGACAATAAAGCTAGGCATATATTTTTTTTAAGTACAATTAATTGATTAATGTTTAAACGATATTGTACAATATTTAACAATTTATAAATTGAAAAAATATTGTTTTGCTGAATATCAGCAACATAACAATGCAAGTATTAATAAAAATTAAGTAAAGTGATATAATAATCAAATAATATTACCAGATAATTGAAAGTTTACTATTGAAAAAAATAAAAACACTGCAATACAGTTTAATTATAATATACCAAGGCTTAGGTGTTAGGGTGTCAATGTGTCGGTTGATTTAAGCACAAATTGTCAGGCACACATAAAAACCCGTAAAAATTGCAGAAAAAAATTACTATGGATTTTAAGAACGAAAAAGCAAAACACAAAATTATATTTTCCAATATTATGGATAACAATTCTGATTTTTTACCCATTATCTCTGATGGGAACGATGGTAGCCTGGAGAGCTCTAAAATTCCGGAAATATTACCAATATTGCCCTTAAAAAATACGGTCCTGTTTTCAGGCGTAATTGTCCCGATTTCGGTTGGGAGAAAAAAATCGCTTAAACTTATTAAATCTGTTTATAAAAAAAATAAGTTAATAGGGATTATTACCCAAAAAGACGCAAAAGTAAACGACCCCCAAAAAGATGATTTATACCAGGTAGGGACTTTGGCCCAAATTATCAAAGTGTTAGAAATGCCTGACAATTCTACTACGGTTATTATACAGGGTATAAAAAGGTTTAAAGTTGAAGCCTTTATAAAAGAAAAACCATATTATCAGGCAGTAGTTTCTGAACTAATAGATGTAGTACCACCTAAAAACGACGATGAGTTTGAAGCCCTAATAGGGTCATTAACAGATATTTCAGTACGTATAATCGAGCTTTCGTCGCATATACCACAAGAAGCGATATTTGCTTTAAAAAATATTGAAAACCCAAGATTCCTAATCAACTTTATTTGCTCAAATAGTGATATTGCACCTATTGAAAAGCAAAGTTTATTAGAAATGGACGATTTAAAGCAAAGGGCTATTTTGCTACTTGAACATTTAACAAAAGAGGTGCAAAAACTTGAGTTAAAAGATGATATCCAGTCGAAAGTTAAACTGGATATGGATCAACAACAAAAAGAATATTTTTTGCACCAACAAATGAAAGCTATTCAAAATGAACTTGGCGACGACCCTGTTGATATTGAAATTGAAGAGCTACAAAAAAAAGCAAAAAAGAAAAAGTGGTCTAAAGAGGTTGAAGAGGTATTTGATAAAGAAATAGGCAAGCTTCAAAGAACCAACTCAGCCTCGCCGGAATATGGCAATAACATAAATTATTTACAAACCCTGGTTGAATTACCATGGAATGAATACACTAAAGATAATTTCGATTTAAAACGTGCCCAAAAAGTTCTCGACAAAGATCATTTTGGCTTAGATAAAGTTAAAGAACGGATACTTGAACACCTTGCAGTTTTAAAATTGAAAGGCGATTTAAAAGCACCGATTATTTGTTTACTTGGCCCCCCAGGTGTAGGTAAAACTTCGCTTGGTAAATCAATTGCAAGGGCGCTTGATAGAAAATTTGCACGAATTTCCTTAGGTGGCCTCCACGATGAGTCAGAAATAAGGGGGCACCGTAAAACATATATAGGCGCTATGCCCGGTAGGATTATCCAAAGTATTAAAAAAGTAAATTCATCAAACCCGGTTTTTATTCTCGATGAAATTGATAAAGTTGGGAATGATTACCGTGGCGACCCTTCATTTGCACTATTGGAAGTTCTTGATCCTGAGCAAAATAGCACTTTTTATGATAACTATCTTGAATTAGAATACGATTTGTCAAAAGTAATGTTTATTGCTACTGCCAATTCTTTGGGGCAGGTAAACCCGGCCCTGCGCGACAGGATGGAAATTATTGACATAAGCGGTTATTTGGTTGAGGAGAAAATAGAAATCGCAAAACGGCATTTATTACCAAAGCAGTTAAAAGAACATGGCATAAGTAAAAGCCAAATATCTTTAAGTAAAAAAATACTCGAAAAATTAATCGAAAATTACACACGTGAATCGGGTGTAAGGCAATTAGAAGGAGCTAGCAAAAGTTGTCAGAAAAATAACCAAAAAAATTGCTTTTGAAGAGGATTATAAAGTCCGGGTAAACGAAGCTGATTTAGCTTCGATGCTTGGAACTCAAAAATTTTCGAAAAGTAACTATCAGGGTAACGAATATGCAGGTGTAGTTACTGGTTTAGCCTGGACAGCAGTTGGCGGGCAAATACTGATGATTGAAACCAGTTTAAGCAGGGGTAGTAGCAAACTTACATTGACAGGCAACTTGGGGAATGTGATGAAAGAATCAGCGGTAATTGCCTTGGAATATATTAAATCGCACTCTGAAGAGCTTGGAATTTCAAAAATATATTAAATCGCACTCTGAAGAGCTTGGAATTTCAAACGATGTTTTCGATAATTGGAATATCCATTTGCATGTACCTGAGGGTGCTATCCCAAAAGATGGCCCTTCGGCAGGGATAACTATGGCTACATCAATGGCTTCGGCCTACACCCAAAAGAAAATAAAGAAAGGCATTGCCATGACCGGGGAAATCACCCTACGTGGCAAGGTATTGCCGGTGGGCGGGATTAAAGAAAAAATACTTGCCGCAAAGCGTGCAAATATTACAGAAATTATTTTATCTGCTGAAAACAAAAAAGATATACTTGAGATTAAAGAAATTTATATAAGCGGCTTAACATTTCATTATGTTGAAAATATTATGGATGTTTTAGATATTGCCTTATTGAAACAAAAAGTTAAACATGCAAAAAATTTGAAAGTTGATCCTAAAAAACAGACATCCTGACTTATCGTAAACTGAATTGTCTTATTTTTTTCTATTTT
>NBLH01000231.1 GCA_002084525.1 Bacteroidetes bacterium 4572_117
TACAAAATTACAAAAAAACATGAACGAACCCACCTTCGAAAACAGAATTGATTTAAACGATTTGCAAGAAACAATAAATAAACTAAAAATTGAAATTGGAAAAATAATTGTTGGCCAAGAAAAAATGGTAGAATTGCTATTGGTTGCAATTTTGTCTGACGGGCATGTTTTGCTTGAGGGGGTTCCGGGCATAGCAAAAACATTAACAGCAAAATTATTGGCCAAAACTATCGAAACAGGATACTCACGGATACAGTTCACTCCGGACCTTATGCCGTCTGATATATTGGGGACATCAATATTTAATGTAAAAACATCAGAATTTGAGTTCCGTAAAGGCCCTGTTTTTTCAAATATCATACTTATTGACGAAATAAACCGTGCTCCGGCAAAAACACAATCGGCCTTGTTTGAGTTGATGGAAGCTTGACCGCTTTTTGTTTAAAATTAATATTGATTACCCCGATTTAGGGCAGGAAGTAGAGATACTAAACAGGCATCACAACAATAAAGACTTGAACAAACTGATGGCTGTTGACAAAATAATAAAACCTGAACAATTACAGGTTTTTCGCGAAAAAGTATCAAAAGTACATGTTGAGCCAAATTTATTAAATTACATTGCCGAAATTGTAAGCAAAACCCGTAATAACAGCTCGCTTTTCTTGGGGGCATCACCACGGGCATCGTTATCGATAATGAAAGGGTGCAAATCTTTTGCGGCAATTAACGGACGTGATTTTGTAAAACCCGAAGATATAAAAGAGATAGTGTATCCTGTTCTAAATCACAGGATTATATTAAGCCCCGAAAAAGAAATGGAAGGCGTTTCAACAAAAAAAGTTATTAGCCAGATTGTTGACAGTGTTGAAATACCTAGGTAAAAAAATGTATTATTATGAAACATCCATTGTAAAGGCCTTTGCCAGCTAGGGATGTGATTAATATGGATGATATGTGCTACTGCTCTTACAAATTTCATATAATTTGAATATGTATCCAACAAAAAAATGAAAGATAACCTGTTAATAAAAGAAGTGGGCAATTTGTTGATAAAAGAGATAAGAAATCGTATAAGAGGGTAAAAATAGGCAATCAAACTTGAATTGAAATTTAACAAAAACTGTTTGACTATCATAATCAGACAGTTTTTTGTTTTGTAATAAATTCCGTAAATTTGTAGAAACTTTAAATAATATTGTCATGTTAGCATACAAAATACATACTCAAACAGACGAAAAAGGTAATTTACTCCTATACAACCTACCTTTTAACAAAAAGCAAACGGTAGAAGTCATAATTTTAATGAAAGAGACCAAACAAGTAGATTCTGATTTGCAAAGTAATCTTGCATTACTAAAAGCATCTTTCGGCACAATAAAAAGCAATGTAAATATAGCTGATGAATTACTGTCAAGAGAAAATTTATACCAAAACGATGGTAGATGATACTTTTAGATACAAATATAATACTACGCTCAAAACAAGCAAGTTCACAACACTATAAAAAAGTTACAGAAAAATTAATTGAGCTACTTTCAGACGGATACGAACTTGTTATTTGTCCGCAAGTGATTTATGAATTTTATGTTGTTGCCACACGCCCAACTGATAAAAACGGACTTGGTTTAACTTCCGATAAAGCAGAAAAAGAAATTGCCAATATCATTAAAACATACACTTTACTTGATGATAACAACGAAATTTTTGCAAATTGGAAAAAATTAGTAAAAAACTATAAAGTAAGCGGAAAAACAGCACACGATACCCGAATTGTTGCATTCATGCAATCACACGAGATAAAAAATATTTATACCTTGAACAAGTCTGATTTTAAACGGTTCGATAATATTATAACCGTGATATAACATTAACCGACAGACAATTACAGCACATATCATTTGCTTGGGTGTCAGTATTTACCGTTCTATTCCGCTTTGGCGGAACAAGTAGTGGCAAATGAAAAATAAAAAAAATAGACACGTGAAAAACTTTTACTTAAGCTTATACTTTACCGCCCGTTTTTATATTATTGGGGCAGTTATTATATTGCTTTTTAGTTTTGGGCATTTTTCCCCTGTGTTTTTCATTATTGCAAAAACATCGTTATTATTTCTTTTTGCCATAAGTTTACTTGATATTTTAATGCTTTACAGGATTAAAAAGCCAATTTATGCCGAAAGGACCCTCCCTGAACGGCTATCAAATGGAGATGAAAATAAAATTTCACTACTTTTAAAGAATAAAAGCCCTATCAGTTTTGATGTACGGATTATCGATGAAATACCTGCACAATTCCAAATCCGCAATTCTGAAATAAAAACAAAGCTTAAAGCTAAAGATGAAGTTATTCTTGGGTATTTGTTAAAACCGGTTATGCGTGGCGAATATCATTTTGGGCGGTTAAATGTGTTTATCAGCCAATCTTTGTCGTTAATAAGCAGGCGTATCCGTTTCGATTTGCAAACAATGGTGCCGGTTTACCCATCGTACATACAAATGCGTAAATATGAGCTTTTAGCAGTCTCAAACCGGCTTACAGAGGCAGGAATCAAAAAAGTACGAAAACTAAGCCATTCGCTTGAATTTGAGCAGATTAGAGATTATGTAAAAGGCGATGACTACCGTACAATTAACTGGAAAGCAACAGCAAGGCGATCGCAGTTGATGGTAAACCAATACCTAGATGAAAAATCGCAGCGTATTTACTGTATTATTGATATGGGGCGCAGCATGAAAATGCCTTTTGATGGTATGACATTGTTAGATTATGCTATAAATTCGAGTTTGGTGCTTTCAAATATTGCGATGCACAAACAGGATAAAGCTGGTTTAATAAGCTTTTCGAACAAAACACATACGATATTGCCTGCAGAGAGGAGTAGTATGCAAATGAAACGCATTTTAGAATCGCTTTACAATCAGGAAACCAACTTTTCGGAGCCAAATTTTGAGCAACTATATACAACAATAAAACGTAAAATTAACCAACGTAGTTTATTGGTTTTATTTACAAATTTTGAATGGCATATTTCATTAATGAGGCAAATAAAATTCCTTAGGCAATTAAGCCGTTCACATTTATTAGTTGTTGTGTTATTCAAAAACACCGAATTAAGTGCTTTAATAAAAGTGGAAGCAAAATCGCTTGATAAAATATATTTAAAAACCATTGCTGAAAAACTATCGTTTGAAAAAAGGTTGATTGTAAAAGAACTTCAAAAATATGGCATACAGTGCATATTAACCGAACCAAAAGACCTTAGTGTACAGAGCATTAATAAATATCTTGAATTAAAGGCAATGGGGCAGATTTAATCCCAAAACTTTCGATGAGTACACTGATAGTCAACGGGTTATGGATTTTTCTCGCAAAATAGAGTTGTCGTAAAAAGTCATTGAAAATTTGTCATTAGCCATTGGAAATAGCGCATAACAACCTTATTACCAATGACCAATTTACATTTTTTTATGTAATGTTAGACGCAAGGCAACCACAATTTTCAATAAAAGCAAGTAAGGAACTGTATCGAAATAAATTTATTCTAATTATTTTTGGTTTATACTGTAAACTACTTTATATTTGCAGCAACATTAATAATTACTTATATGGAACCGGATAAAATATCACCCGAAAAAAGTTTTGAATTAATTACCCAAGTAATTACTCAAGCAAGAAATAGATTTGAAGAAAATGGATTTATTTATATCTTTTGGGGAATATTAATTCCCATAACTTCTATTAGTCAATTTATACTTCTTAAAAATGAGTATCATGATATTAATTGGTATCCTTACTTTTTAATACCAATTGGTGGTATATTCACAGGATACTATTTTTCCAAAAAGGAAAAAAATAAGCATAATCAAATAAGTAAAATAGTATCTTTTACTTGGATTGTTTTGTCATTAAATATGATGATAATGGGATTTTTATTTGCTCCTGCATTAAAAGAAAACCTAAGCCCCATTATCCTTATATTGCTATCATTAGGTATAATAGTGTCAGGAGCTTCAATACAAAGTAGATTATTACTCTTTTCAGGCATATTTATTAATATTTCAGCATTTTTATGCTTTTATCTTGAATGGATTTACCACCCTTTATTAATGGGGATTGTTTCAATAATTGCTGTATTAATTCCAGGAATAATATTAATGGTTCAACATAAGAGAAAATAAAATGTTTAAAAATCTTAATCCATTATTACATTCTCAACTTCGATTAGCCATTATTTCTTATTTAGTGAGTAAAGGTAAATCTGATTTTAATGAATTAAAAGACATTACTAACGCCACATCAGGAAATATTAGTGTTCAACTGAAGAAATTAGAAAAGGAAAAATATATAACTATAACCAAAGGATTTTTAAACAATTACCAACATACATCAATTGAGATTACAAACACAGGAATTGATGCTTTTGAAGAGTATGTAAAGGCGATTAAACAATATATTAAGTAATTTTTTTAACCATTTAGTTTACATTATAAACTAGTTTATAAACTTAACGCTATGATACGATTATTAATGATTTCATTACTTTTTGTTTCCTGCAAAGGAAATGGCACACAAATAGCAAAGGCAGAAGCTATAAATTATTCTTCTCAAATAGAACAAGTTAGTTCAGACACTTTACTTATAGGTATTCAAGGTAAAATCTATGATGCTTTTGTTCAAAGTTTAATGTCAAAGGACAATAAAGCTCTGTCAGAATTGAGTAACAGACTTGATGAACTAAACAAATCAAAAAAACAAAACCTTATTCTTTATTGGCGTTCTTACCTTCAGTTTTATTCATCTATCTATTATCTAAAAAAAGATGATAAAAAGACAGCCGAAAAAGAGATAGATAAAGGCATAAGTTGGTTAGTCGAAATGCAAAACAAAAATCATTGCCTGTTCAGAAAGTTAAAAACGATTATTTACCATCGTGGGGAAAAGAAGATGCCTTTGAAATGCTAATTAAATTCTATATTAAAAATGAAAAATGGGATTTTGCAAAAAAATATTATAAAGAAGGTATTAAAGAGTTTCCAGGAAGTTATACGATTAGTCAATTAGCGACAAAATTAGTAGGTAAATAAATGAAATTTATTTTAGTAATATTG
>NBLH01000232.1 GCA_002084525.1 Bacteroidetes bacterium 4572_117
TTTCTTGTGTTATTTTCTGGCACAATAGAATTGTGTGCACAAAAAAAGAACCTTACTTTTAATACTTTCAACATAGAACAAGGGCTTTCCCAAAATTCTGTTTCAGCAATAGTTCAAGATGAAAATGGGTATATTTGGGTGGGTGCCGAAAATGGTTTAAATAGGTTTGATGGGTATAAAATTACGAATTATTTTCATGATAATGAAAGTAGAACTAGCATTTCTTCTAGTGAAATAAACGATATTGTTGTTGATAAATCTAATCGGCTTTGGATAGCTACCGGCGAAGGGATTAACTGCTATGATCAGGAATCGGAAACATTTTATTCTTATTCTGCCAGCAATGCTGACACTTCTTCAATATTGCACAATAAAGTAAATTGCGTATTTATCGATTCTGAAGATTACCTTTGGGTGGGGACACAAAATGGTTTGAACAGGACAATTTTGCCTATAAATTTTGGTGGTTTACATAAGCATTTGGCTTTTAAAAGTTATACAAAAAAACTAAGCAGCAAAAACATCACTTGTTTATTTGAAGATGGTAATCAAAATATTTGGGTAGGTACGGAAAACGGCCTAAATAAATTGCATAAAAAAAGTGCGGATGTTTTAAGTTTTTTCCCATCGGGAAATTCAGCAAATAGCAGGGAGAATGAAATAACTGCAATAGTTGAGGACAATAAATATAGGTTTTGGATAACAACAAAGAATGGCCTTTTTTGGTATAACGAAGAAACAAATGATTTTACAGATTTAAAAAAGCACGAATATTTCATAAAAAATAAAAAAGCAAATAATATAAAAGATATACTTATAAGCCACTCAAATAACATTTTTATTGCTACTTATGGGGGAGGTTTACTGTTATTTTGCGAAAATGAAGAAAAGTTTTATTCATATAAAAATAAATCAGGTAGGCATAATAGTTTAGCGGGGAATTATGTTTCTAAATTGTTTGAGGACAAGTCGAAAACACTTTTTGTAGGTGTTCTGGGCAAAGGTTTTTGCAGCACGCAGTTAGATACAAAAAAATTTACTGTTTTTAGGAACGATGAAAATAACCCAAAATCATTGAAATACAATGTTGTACGTACAATTTTTTGTAAAGATGATAATACTATTTTGTTAGGGCTTCAAACCCATGGTTTTGATAAATTGGATGTTGCTAAAAAAACATTTTCGCACTTTGATTTTCCCTTACTAAAGCAAAACAAGCAATCACCAACTATAAAGGTATTTTATCCAATTGATTCTGTTAATTACTGGTTGGGTACTATTGAATACGGCCTTCTTTTGTATAATATGAAATCGGGTACGTATAAAGAGTTTGGGTTTACAAATAGCGATGGAAAATATGTTTCAATTAAAGATATTTATGATATTGACGAAGACAAAAATGGTAAATTTTGGATAGCTTCCAACAAGAGGGGATTATATATGTTAGATGTTGAAAATGAGAAATATATCAACTATAATTCAAATAAAAATAGCGATAATTATATTATGTCTAACGATGTAACATCTGTTTATGTTGATGAAAAAGACAGGGTGTGGTTTACTACTTGGGGTAAAGGTTTTGGTGTATTAGATCAGGAATCAGGAAAAATTAAAAACTATAGCAAAAATGAAAACGTAAAGAGTTCTTTACCTTCAAACTTTAACACCACTATTATTGAAGACAAATCTGGCTTGTTTTGGATTGGAACCACTGTAGGGTTAAGTTGTTTTGATCCCAAAAGTGGTAAGTTTAAGAATTATGGTAGAAAAAACGGCCTAAAAAATGAATTTATTTATGCTATTGAAGAAGATATCAATGGCAACATATGGTTTAGCACAAATTATGGTTTAGTACGATTTGATAGGAAAGTGAATAAATTCACAAACTTTACATCAAAAGATGCTTTACAAGGAAATGAGTTCAATGTTGGGGCAAGTTGCCAAACAACAGACGGAATGTTAATTTTTGGCGGTGTAAATGGCTTCAATATTTTTCATCCTGATAGTATTTTATTAAGCGATTTTGCACCAGTAATAGCAATCAATAGCTTTAAGTTATTCAATAAAAAAGTAGTATTAAACAAAAAGTACCACAAACAAATAGTGCTTTCAAAGTCAATTCAAAACACTGATACAATAAACTTAAATTACAAAAACAATTTTATAAGCTTTGGGTTTTCGTCAAACAATTATTCAAAGCAAAAATCTGTTGAGTATGCTTATTATTTAAAAGGTTTTGAAAAAGATTGGAATTTTGTTTTTTCCGATAAACGTGAAGCAATATACACCAATTTATATCCGGGGCACTATGTTTTTATGGTAAAGTCTACTAATGCTGATGGTATTTGGCAAGATAATGTAAAAAAAGTTGTTGTTATCATTGATGCCCCTTTTTGGAAAACACCATGGTTTATTTTTGTGATGGTGATTTTGCTTATACTTTTAATTTTTTTGGCTTTTTGGCTTACAAACAGGTGGTTTATTTACCAAAATAAAAAACTAGAGAAGCTTGTTAGCCAACGGACCTTAACGGTTGAGCAAAAAAACAAAGAACTTGCCGGAAAAATATTAGAAACACAAACTCAAAGAGCTGAAATACAAGAACATAGCCAGCAATTAATAAGGTTAAATTCTGAACTTGAAATACTTTCTACTGTTTCAAAGGAGATGAAAAATTCTTTGATTATTTTAAATAAAAACGGGGAGTTAATATTTGCAAATTCTGCATTCTCCGATATTTACAAAATGAGTTTAGCAGAGCTAAAAGAAAAGTATAGTAGCAATATTTTTAATATGCCATTACCTGACCGTGTGCGGAAAGTAATTGATAAATGTTTCAATGAAAAAATTTCGGTTCAGTATGAGATAGATTATATGTTTGAATTTGCAACAAACAAACTTTGGATACATTCAAATATGACCCCAATATTGTCGACTGATGGTGAAATTAAAAACGTAATTATTATTGATACAGATATTACCGATATTAAACAACGCGAAATTCAAGTGCTTGATTTGGCAGAAAAATTACAGGCAAAAGCAGAAGACCTTAACATGAAGAATGATGAGTTGGAAGATAAAAATTTGGAAATAACCGAGCAAACAGTTGAACTAACAGCGCTGTCTGAAAGCTTGGAAATATCAAATAGAAATTTAGAGGGCTTGGTTAATGAAAGAACAAAGGATTTAAGAATTGCAAAAGAGCAGGCAGAAACAGCAAACCAGTTAAAAACTGTATTTTTATCAAACCTTTCGCATGAAATCAGGACCCCCATGAATGCTATTTGCGGTTTTTCATCATTAATTGCCGAAGAGAGCACCGAAATGGCCGTAAGGAAAAATTATGCAAAAATTATTACCAATAGTGTTGATTCATTATTGTTGTTGATTGATAATATCATGGATTTATCAAAGCTTCAGGCAAAACAAATAAGTTTAGACAAGAAAATGATTGAGGTTAAATCTAAACTTACAGGTATATATCATATGTATGTTGTTGATGAAGCATATATAAAAGAAAATGTTGAATTTAAACTTCAATTAAATGCCATTAATGAAGTATTTGTTAATGCCGACATTAAAAGATTTAATCAAATTTTTACCAATTTAATTGATAATGCTATTAAATACACAGAAAGTGGTAGTATAACCCTATCAGCAGGGATTGAAAAATCAGAAAGTAATACCTACAATAATAAAAGGCTGTTGTCAAACAATTTGAAAGCAAGCCAAATGTTAAGAATTTCAATTAAAGATACAGGCATTGGTATAAAAAACGAGGAAATAAATGAAATATTTGAGCATTTCCGTACGATAGACTATAAATTAAAACTTT
This sequence comes from Bacteroidetes bacterium 4572_117, assembly GCA_002084525.1. Lineage (GTDB taxonomy): Bacteria > Bacteroidota > Bacteroidia > Bacteroidales > NBLH01 > NBLH01. The sequence goes on from NBLH01000232.1 coordinate 3,836, forward strand.
ATAGGGGATCAGGACTTGGCCTTGCAATAGTACGTGAATTATTATGTTTATTCGAATGGGATATTGATGTTAAAAGCGAGATTGGGGAAGGTAGCGTATTTACTGTATTAATCCCATTACCGGATTAGTGTTAGTATAGCGTTTTCTAATTAGCATTACTGTCTCAAATATATAATTTCAGACACTTTCATCCGCTTTATCAGTGTCCTAAAAGTTTACATGATATAAGAACGCAGATGATACGGATACTCCGTATCGCTGATTGACACAGATAAAAAATAACTATAAAAATCAGCGTTGCTTTCATCCGCTTTATCAGCGTCCTAAAAAGTTTACACGATATAAGAACGCAGATACTTTGTAACTCAGATTTTAATTGACTTTTTCGTCAACTCTATTCTACGAATAAAAGCATAACGCATTTAAAATTAGATTGTAAGCACCTGTTGAAGTTAATTGTATAATTCAAATTTGATATTTGAAAGAATATCAATTACTTATACTACTCAGGGTTTACATATAAAAAAGCACTGGCGCTTACGACATGAGTTATGGGTTTATCCCGTCCCATAATTTTATCCATTACCAAACTGGTCCTTGCAGCTGATTCCATATTGCTTGTATACTCGTTTTTGCCCAATAAACTATTAGTAACTTTTTCAATCATAGGCAATTCTACATGTTTTGGCTTTTCAAAATTATGAACCTCTTCTTTTTTACCTATTTTAACAGAAATTGGGGTGTTAGTTGAAATTGAAAAAGTAATATTCCCTTTTGTGCCAAAAACCTCAATCCTGTCAACAGGGTTATCTTTATTGCCAACATAGCTCCACTAATTGATGGCAAGCAAGGTCGAAAAAATAACCACCACCCGATATTTTTGGTACCAAATGCCAAGGGGGGCTATCATGGTTGAAATCAGCATCTCTGGCAGGAAGGATTGTTGTCAAATTTACTGCTAAAACATCGCCAATGCTTTGATTATTAAGTAATTGTTTTATTTTTATAAAATATGGGAACCACCTGCGATAATAAGCCACAAAAAGCGGAATTCCAGTTTGCTTGCTGGTACGTATCATTTCTAAAGCTTCATTATAGTTTAAAGCCATTGGTTTTTCAACATAAACAGCTTTGCCGGCTAAAAGGGCTTTTATTGTGTACTTTTTGTGTTTATATGGTGGTGTTGCAACATAAATAGCATTAATTTGTGGGTCATTAATTAAATCATCAGCATTTGTATACCATTTACCTACACTGTGTCTTTTTGCAAAATCTTTTACTTTAATTTTATCCCTTCGCATAACCGCTATAAGCGATGAGTTTTCAACCATGCTAAAAGCCGGCCCGCTTTTTATTTCACAAACATTACCTGCACCAATTATACCCCATTTTATCATGTCAAATATTTGTTTGATTTTGTTTTAATATTTAATCTCAAGTTATATAGAATGACGCAAACCTGGCAGGACTATATTTGTTAATTGTTTATATAACAGCTAATTGTGTAATAGTAAATTAATTCAGACCTACCAGGTTTTACTTGGCACTAGTATCCAATTAAAATACCCGGTCATTAGCTTTATATGCACCCCTGGCATGCAATATCCATTTGCTTTCATCTAGTGGGTTTACGCCTTTATACTCCCTTGTTTGCCCAAGTTCGTCGCTGCATATGCGATACCCATTAAAACTGAATTTAATTTTCCCTTTTCCGCCTGTTAGCGAACTTAGTTTAATTGCATAATCAAGCGATGTTGAAACAGGTACTTTGCCCTCAAGGGTGAATTTATCGTCATTAAATTCAGGGTTTGCAAATTCAGCCCTCATGTTGGTTAAATCACTTGCAATTTTACCTAAATGTATTTCTTGTGCACTGATTGCAAAATTAAGCATTGGTTCAAGCAGGCTTGTCCCGGTGTTTTGCAATCCGTTCATTATTGCCATTGGTGTTGCAATTATAAAATCTCCCGGATTAGAGTGCATAACATGATCCTCACCTTCGATAAGTGTTATTTTAATATCGGTAACTTCCCATGCTTTTATACCTTGTTCCAATGCCCTAGGGATGGTTTTTTCAATTTCGTTCTGGTATTTTTGTTGTACATCGTCAACACGTACTTTCGATTGATAAACCACACCAGAACCCCTTATACCCGGTTCAATTTTTAGCTTAAAAATAGCCCAACAAGGTTTTGGCATCCAGTACTTTACATAACCTTCACCTATTGTTGAAGGTGTTTCTTTGTATACAACGGTAGGCTCGTTAAACTCAGCTTCAATTTCAAAACGGTTTTGTAATACACTTTGTATTATTTCCATTTGAATGTTACCCATTATTTTCAGGTGGAGTTCTTTTTCGGTTTTTAACCAAATAAAATCAAGCATTGGATCTTCGCTTGATAGTTCTTTCAGTGCCGTCGCAAGCTTTGCATAATCAACATCGTTCTTGGATTTTACCTGCACAGTCAACAAAGGTACATTTAAACTGCTGTTTTCAGGGATATTATTTGGTTTACCCAAAATATCGCCGACACGCACTTTAGGCATACCACTTAAAATACCAATATCGCCGGCAAATAGTTCGGCAATATCTTCTTTTTTGTACGTGTATACTTTTTGGATACGAGAAACCTTTTCTTCAATAGCTAAACTATGGTTGTTAATTACATCACGGTTTTTTAGGCTTCCGCTGAAAAGCCTTACATGGGCTAACCTACCTAGTTTTTTATCGTGTTCTAACTTAAAAACCAATGCCGAAAGTTCTGATTCATTATTGTTTTTTGCAACTGGGATATATTCAAGCACAGCATTTAAAAGTTCAGGTATACCTAAGTTGTTTTTTGCAACCCCCATTAAAACTGGGAACAAATCAGCATTCAGTATCTGGGTTTTTATGGTTTGTTTAATTCGTGTGCCGGTTATTTTTTTCCCGTTAAGGTAATCGTCAAGTAATTGGTCATCGGTTTCGGCAAGTAATTCAATATATTTTTCCTGTAATGATAATAACTCGTTGTTTGCTTCGCCCTCAGACCAAAATTCATTTAAATAAACACTTGTTTCTATCTCATATTCAGCATATTGAAGAGGAATTGCTATGGTTTTAAGCTCCCTGTTTATTTCATCAATAATAAGTTGGACGTCGGCACCCGGGCGGTCAATTTTGTTGATGAAAATAATAGTAGGGATTTTAAGTTCCTGTAAAGCATACCATAAAGTATAAGTATGCGCTTGTATACCCTCAATTGCAGAAATAACAAGTATTGCACCATCTAAAACCCGCAAAACCCGTTCAACTTCTGCCGAAAAATCGACGTGCCCGGGGGTATCGATTAGGTTAACAACAGTATTGTTCCATGTAAACGAAACCGATGTTGAGCGAACTGAAATTCCCCGTGCTTTTTCAACTTCCAAAAAATCGGTAACAGCAGTGCCTTTATCTACATTGCCCAAAGTACGTGTTGCGTCCGACAAGTGCAAAAATTGTTCGGTAATTGTTGTTTTACCGGCATCAACGTGGGCCAAAATACCAATATTGCGAATTGTTTTTTGCATTTTTATCACAATGCGTTCTCTAAAATTTCGCGGCTTATTTCAAGCGTTAAATCTTTTGTTTCAGATAAAGCTGTCATCCTGTGTTTTTCAAGGTTGGCAATTACTTTATCAATCCCACTGGCATCAATACCATAATCCGACAAACGGGTTTTAACACCTAAGCTTTCAAAAAACTTCCGGGTTTTGTTAATTGCTAAATCAATTTTTTTGTCTTCATCTTTTTCATTGATATGCCAAACCCGTTCTGCAAATTGGATTAATTTTTCTCTTTTTTTCTCTTTTCTGATTTGCCAAATAGATGCTTGTAAAATTGCAAGTGTTTGTCCATGGTCAATCCCAAATAAGGCAGTTAATTCGTGGCCAATCATGTGGGCAGTCCAGTCTTGTGGCACACCTACCCTAATTAATCCGTTCAAGGCCATAGTAGCGCACCACACCAGATTTGCACGGGCATCATAATCTTCGGGTTCATCCATAGTTTTGTTCCCTATTTCAATAAGCGTCTGCAAAATCCCTTCTGCTGTCCTGTCCTGGAAACGTGCATCAACCGGATAAGTAACATATTGTTCGGTAACATGTATAAAAGTATCGATAATACCGTTTGCAACCTGTTTTGGCGGTAATGTATACGTTAAAGTTGGCAAACTTTGTTCCATCCACAACAGAACCACCGCCAACAGCAAGTAAAAAATCAATATCTTCATTTTTAACAATTTCAACTGCTTTCATTAGTGTTTCATAGCTTGGGTTGGGTTCAATTCCCCCAAATTCGGTAATGTTGCTGGTTTTTAAATTCGCTTTGACTTTTTCTAAGGTACCAAATTTTTTAACACTGCCACCACCGTACAAAATAAGCAGATTGGCATCTTTTGGTACAAGTTTGTTTAATTCCTTTAATCTGTCTTTCCCAAAAACGATATGGGTTGGGTTATAAAAATCAAAATTTTCCATTTGTTATGTTTTTTGTTGTAAAGATAAACAAATAATTCCGTGTGTATAAAATTTTGTGTATTTTAGATAAATTTATTGGTTTTTACCTAAGTTTTATTATTGTGAAATTATTTATCCCATTGTTAATAAGTAACTTAACTATGTTAAACTCCTGCATAAACACACCTGAAGAAAGCAATTTTTATCTTAAACTGTATTATAGCAACAGTGAAAGCAGTAAAGATTCGAACTGGCAAAATACAACATTAATAATAAAAAACAGGGTAATTGAGTATTCAGTTACGCATGGTGGCCGCAACCCCCGGCCTGATGTTAAAAAGGAATATAAAATGACCAAAGAAGTTGAAAAAAAATTAATTGAGTATATCAAAAAGCATAAATTAAATCAAAATATCAAGGAAAGTATTGGTGATATATCGCCGGGTATAAATATATCTTTATCGTTGGAAGTTAAAATTGAAGATATTACTACCAAATCAGATATTTCAGGTGCTTTAAACGCATGGGGTTCAGAGGAATATTTGAAAAAGCAAAAGAAGAAAATAATAAAAAATAAAGATTACTACGATGAAATTCATTCATTATTAGTTTTTCTGAAATTTGATTTGGGATTTGGGGAAATTGAGATATAGAAGAAATAACTCATTTTTGTGAGCTGAGGGTTTAGTTTGTCTGGGATATTTTAGTCAGATGGCACAAAGATATTAGTGCTTATTATACAACTTCATTAATTTAAGGATTTTTTTTAACGGTAACGACTCTATGGTGTGCCCTGCCCTGCCTGACATTGTTTGAGCCATAAAAAGCGAATTTAAAATAGCTTCTTCCGTAGCTTCAATCGTAGCCATAAATAAGGGCGTCATTGAACCATTTCGCAAAACATTGCTTTTGTTAAACATTGAATTTGTGCGATAAGGGATACTTATTGATTTATCTGTTGAAACAGCAATTACATAATCTCCGCTACCGTTTGAAGCAATGCCCCCGGTCTTTGCCAAGCCAAGCATAGCTCTTTTGGCTAATCTTTTCAGGTTTCGCGCGCTTAGTGGTGCATCAGTCATAATAATAATCATGCATGAACCATCTGCGCTCCCCTCAATTTTATCCCAAAAGGGATACCTGTTTAATTCTTTACCAATGGGTACACCATTAATTTGCAGCACACCTCCAAAATTGGTCTGTACCAAAACCCCAACCGTATACCCTCCCAGTGATTGTGGGATTTTTCTTGAAGATGTCCCGATTCCACCTTTGTAACCAAAACACACTGTCCCGGTACCTGCACCAACATTTCCTTCTTCAACAATTCCGGCTGCTGCATTGTTTATTGCAGTAATCACATGTTCCTCTTTTATATGCCGCCCCCTGATATCGTTTAGCCAACCGTCATTAGTTTCACCAACTATAGGGTTTACAGAACGTACATTTTTGTTTTCTTTTTGTTGTAGCGTGTAGCTGATTAATGCATTTGAAGCTGTGGGGACACTTAAGGTGTTTGTTAGGATAATGGGTGTTTCAATATTACCTAACTCTTCTACCTGGCTGTACCCTGTTAGTTTTCCAAATCCATTACCAATATAAATAGCTGCCGGCACTTTCTGCTGAAAGATATTTCCTGTATGTGGTAATATTGCCGTTACACCTGTACGTATACTATCTCCATCAATTAGAGTATAATGCCCAACTTTCACACCTTCAACGTCAGTAATTGCATTGTTTTTTCCCGGTTTTAAAACCCCAATATTAATTCCATAAGATCTTAAACGTTTAGTTTGAGCTACGAAGCTATTGTGCACAAAAAATAGTATTGTAAGTGTAAAAAGGAAAGTTTTGGTTTGGTTTAGGTATTCGGTATTTTTAACATATTTTTTATAATTAGCAGCGGTATTTATGCCGCTGTAAAGGATATTTGATGTTTATTGGCTTTAGCCAAAATTTCACAATAGTTTTGGCTAAAGCCCGAAAACTACCTTGTACCTGTATTCCGCAGCATAAATGCTACGGCTAATTATTATCCCAGAATATTTATACCGAAGCCAAACCGCTCTTAGCGGTTATATTCATGGAACTTCATTTTTTAGACTGGACCCATTAATAATTTCTATTTTTAAGTACCACTTTGAAGGCTATTATACTGAAAACGGGTAAAAATTAGGCTTTTAAAAAGCTGTTTGTTGTTGAATATCAGCTTAATGAACAATTTAACAATTCAACAATTTAACCATTTAAGGTATAAATAAATCTACCAAAAAATATCAAAGACACAAATCAAACATCATTTCTTTTTGCTCAACTCCATTTACAACAATACTAATTTTATGTTTGCCCGCATAATGCTTTCTTGTTGTCCTGTTTTTGAACGAATGCTTCTTTTTTATTGTGTATTCGCCAGTTTTATATTGTTTTTCAGATATTTGGAATATTTTCCCCGATAGTTTTCTATTTGCTTTTATAAAATACATGCAATATTCCAACCTGATTTTTGCGGGTTTTTTGTCATTATTCAGCAATTTGAAACTAAACTGTAAATCTGAATCAATTTTCACCGTGGTTTTATCCAGTTTTAAAGTCTCAATTTCAAGGTTTTTTGTATCGCCAAATCCAAAAATTAATAATGCTTTTTTATTACCCGATTTTAGCAGGCTTCTGCATGCATGTTTTACAATCCAATCGGTATTTTTAGTTTTTCCATACCATTTTTCGCATAAATCAAGAACAACACCCGGGTTATCTTTCGAGATATCGTTCAAATTGTTTGAAACGCTACGGCGCACATATTCCGATTCATCGTTTTTTAGTTTTTCAAGAATGGGAATTATTGCCGAAGGGTCTTTTTTGAGGTTTGGTAAAGCCATTGCCCATGGTAACCTGGGGCGGCAACCTTCACTTGCAAACCTGCGAACATGCTCATTATCAGCACTTGCTAATTGAAACATATATTTCATGGCTTTTTTAACATCAGCAATTATAAATGGGCGTATTGCAAATTCAGATGATGAATACTTTGTGAATTCTTTTAAGGCTGCAAGTGATTTGTCCCAATAACCCATACCATAAGTTTCAACGTAATCGGGTAAAACCATAGCTTCAAAACCTTTTATCCGGGGAGCTATTTTTATTAGGGTTTCAAGGGCTGTCAAGTAGTCTTTTGGCAATGTAGCATACAGGCAATTAGTAACATGGTACATTTTTTCTTTTAGTTCTTTTGCTTTCCAATTTTTTGAATAAACCAGTTTTAGGAACTTTTTATCATCAAAACCGCTATATTCCTTACTAATTTCATCTGCAAATTTTTGAATTGATTTATTGGTGAAATATTGATTTTTAAGTGCTTCGGCCATAATTGTAATGTTTTGGTTTTTCTTTAAATTAGGATTACTATGTGTTTGTTCAGGAATAAAGTTTATTTTTTAACGAGAACTATGTTCAACATTATTTTCTTCACCCCAATTTTGCATCAATTCAAAAACAGGCAACAATTCTTTTCCCCTTTCCGATAATGAATACTCGACCTTGGGCGGGATTGAATTATACGATTTTCTGTTCAATATTTCTTGCCCAACAAGCTTTTTTAAGGTTTGTGAAAGCATTTTATCGTTGATAGTAACCAAACTGCGCTTAATTTCGTTAAAACGCTTAGCCTCGTTTCGTAGGGTCCAAATAACCAGGCCTTGCCACCTGCCACCAATTACGCTAAGTGTTAAATCAACCGGGCAATAGTATATGGCTCCATTTAATTGATATTTGTTCATATTTTGATATTCAAGTTTAATTTATTGTACTTGCAAAAGTAGTAAAACCCCATTACTTACCAAATTAATAGTGCTTACTTATTGGGTGGTATATTGCGTATGTAAAGTTACTTTCATTCCTTTGCACTGTAATTAAAATTTAGAAAATGAATGAAAAAATATTAGTAATTGGTGCTACAGGAATGTTAGGGAAATCTATTACAGAGCAATTAATAAAAGATAAATTTAATGTTTCAGTATTTTCGACGAGCAAAAGCAGGGCTTCCAAACTTTTTCCTAATGCAAGCATAATTGAAGGGAATTTAAAAAATGCACAAAGTGTTAGAGAAGCTATGAAAGGGCAAGATTATGTTTATATGAATTTGTGTATTCCTACAGAGGCAAAAATAACAGACAGGAACCCGGAAAGAGATGGAGTAAAAACTGTAGTTGAAATTGCAAAAAAAGAAGGTGTGAAAAGAATTGCTTACTTGTCTCCAAAAATAGCGGATCTTTTAAGGTGAGCAGTTTTTTTTTTATGGCAGAAGCACTGCCCAGATAAATGTTTTTTGTTTTCACCTTGCTTTTCCCCGATCCCCTGTTTTTACTTTTATCGGTGGGATTAATTTTTTTCCTGTAAGTGGATTGCAAATAATAGTATGTCTGCCCGTTAATGATTTTTGGATAGATTTTTTCGCTCATAACAAGATAGTTTTAATTAACACTTCATTTGTAAATATAGTACTTATTATCAATATATTACAATATTATTATATACCACTACACTATTAAGCAAAAAAAAGCCGACAAGCATCTGTTTATCAGCATCTTAAAATTTACGGCATTTTTTTATAGAAAACTCAAGTATAAAAAAGGGGATGGTTTCCATACTGGTAAAGCGTAAAGTATTGTCCAAATTTAGGATTATGGACTTATACCATAACGTTACAATAGACGGCACGGGTGTCCACAGTTATAAGTATGAACCATATCCCGAGTGCCCGTACGAAGAGTACCAAAGTGGCACAAAAGTATGGACAGCAATGGTGCTGGAAGCAAAAATAGTATGTAGCAACGGGTTTAGTATCTCAATTGCTACCGAATTGGATAAAAAACCCTACCGACAAAGAATTTGACAAACAAGACAGCGAACTGAAAGCCTTTGTGCGTTTGGCCGGGAAAATTAAAAATTTTTACCCCCGCCTGCCCGTAGCTTTTACTGCAGATGGACTGTACCCAAACAATACTGTTTTCGATATTTGTAAAAACAACAATTGGAAATATATCATAACATTGAAAGACGGCAATTTAACAACAGTTTGGCAAGAGATAGGTTTTTTGGACAGGATAAACGACAACATTAAAGGACAAAAGTTTAAACGCAAGCCAAACCTGCTGATAACAGAAGACTACAAAGGCTTTCAAAATATAGGGTATCAGAAACATAAGTTAAATATAATAGAAGCCCTGATTAAAAAAACGCCATTAAAAAGTACAGAAGGGGTACCCGATAAAAGGTTCGCACATGTGACCAATTTTAGCCTAAGGGAACAAAACCTGCAAGAAATAAGTTATTTGGGGCGCATGCGTTGGAAAATTGAAAACGAGGGGTTTAATGAACAGAAAAACACAGGGTATAACCTACAACATAAATACTCAAGGACTTCATTCATTGCCACACAAAATTATTACCAGTGTTTGCAGATAGCACATATAATCAACCAACTTTCTTACAAGTCAAACACAATCAACAAGCTAATAAAAGGAGTATGATAAATTTCTGGAAACATCGTGTAAGTGTGTGTGTGTCAGCGAGTAAGCTAATGTTCGTCTTTGTGTTTTACTTTGTGGGCATTGGTATTGTGGCACAGGGCAATACCGGGTGGATTACTATTGATAACCAACAATTAATAGATTCAACTAACACACAAAATTTTATGGAGTTTGAAAATACACCGGAATCGGTTGTTAACTATTTTTATGCTTCAAAAATACGTAATGACTCACTCTGGAAAAATGTATTGCCGCTCGAAAAAGAACAAAGTTTAAGGCTAAAATCTAAACTTGTTAAATATAGCCAATGGAAATTTCATAAAATGAAAATATTACAAAAAAAAGCCTTTGCTGAAAATGCATTTTGGATTAAAATTTTTATGGAAATTGAGTACAAAGGCCAAAAAAAATCAGGTAAAGATGAGCTTGATGTTCAACTAATTAATGGTAAATGGACTATTACAAGTGTACCTACCTGAAAACTAAATTGCGAATGAAGCGAAGCAATCCCCCGCCCATAGTTCGTCATTGTGAGCGAAGTGAAGCAATCCCCCAATGTACGCTATGCATCCTGCTCAAAACAATCCCCTGCCATTTGCTACGAAGCGTGTTTGTTGAAACTGGTTGCGTAGCTTAATCACAGGGGGCTGCCACAGGCTGCTCCCTCGCAGTGACGGGCTTTGTGCAGGGTATGGTTTCGTTCCTCGCCATGACGTTATTTGTTCAGGGTTCCTGCATACTAAAGCTTCTGCCTTAATCTGTTTTTAATGACACTTACAATAAATATTTTTCATCAAAATCAACATCATTGTCTTTTATTAAATCTGAAATAGCTATTGTTGGATGAACATGTGTGAAAATATGTATATGGTCTTCTATTCCGTTTACACGATACAAAACACATTCTT
>NBLH01000233.1 GCA_002084525.1 Bacteroidetes bacterium 4572_117
ATGGATTTGTTTGCTAAAGCTTTAGTAATTGCTGATAAAATTATGAATAACTCAAAATATCTGGAATTAAGAAAGTCGAGGTATCAGTCTTTTGATACAGGCGAAGGTGCTCTGTTTGAACGAAATGATCACACACTTGAATCGCTAAGGGAGTTAGCACTACAAAATGGTGAACCAAAACAAATTAGTGGTAAACAGGAGTTGTACGAAATGATTATTGCGAGACAGGATTTTTTTTGATACTTATTGTCTTATTGGTTTATTATTCTTATTTGTAGCGAAGCTGCGCTATGATGTTCCTTAAATAGTCAGTTAAATGTGGCTATGGTTTAGATATTCTGAGATAATTAGCCGTAGCATTTATGCTACGGAATAATAACAACATTGCTTTTTAGGCTTTAGCCAAAATTTAGAGGTAGTTTTGGCTAAAGCCAATTGTCAATATGTTTTTTACAGCGGCATTACTTGTCCAGTCTTTCAACGGGAAATGCCGCTGCTAATCATGAAAAACATGCTAAATACACAGAACATTTAAAACATAACCAAATGAATGCATTTGACTTAAAGAGCTAATATTTAATGGGTTAGATTAATATCTTTTATCAAGAGCAAGCTGAATAGATCAAGCTAAAATTTAGCGAATTTTTGATTCCCTAAAAACTGTCAAAATAAACGAATGGATAGAATATTTCTAACATTGATTATTTTTGTTTCCGCTTTAACAGTTTCTGCCCAACAGGAACCAGTTAAGTTTAGGCATTTAGACGACAATAATGGTTTGTCGAATAATTCTGTGCTTTCTGTTTGTCAGGACTATAAAGGCTTTATGTGGTTTGGCACCAGATATGGGCTTAATCGCTACGATGGCCATGAATTTAAAACATTCAACCCTGTATTTAACGACACAAGTTCAATTAGCAGCTCACATATTAATAAAATATTTGAAGACAAACAGAAAAATTTATGGATAGCCACCAGAAACGGGCTTAACTTGTACGATAGGGATAAGGACCAGTTTATTCGAATAGTATTAGAGGATAGTTTATTTACTGCAAACACATATTTAACAAGTATTGCTGAAGATAAAAATGGTGGTATTTGGCTTTCCGGATCAGGTGGTATAAGTAAAATAAGTGTGAAAAATGGGAAAGTAATGCTTTCTAAAAACTACGAATTAACAGGAAATAAAATTAACCGTTTATTTGTTGATCGTACCAATAAACTATGGATAGCCGGAAATACAGGCCTGTCTGTTATGGAAAAGGGAAATATTAAACCTTTTAAAATCATTATATCAGGCAAAAGTGTTACAAATATTTTGATAAATGACATTTACGAGCTAAAAAATGGAGATTTAGCGATTGGCACAGAAAATATTGGGCTTATTTTTCTGAACACAAATACACATGAGGCTGTAAATTATAAATATAACAGCTCCAATAAAAACACTATAATTAACGATAGGGTAAGAAAAGTATTTGAAGATGATAATGGTAATATCTGGATTGGTACCCGTTATGGTTTGAGTATTTATAATTTGGTAAACAAAAATTTTAAAAATTATTCCCAGAATATAATCCAGCCGGGTTCATTAAGCCATAATTCAGTAAAAGATATTTATCAAGATGTTTCCGGGGGTATTTGGATAGCAACCTATGCAGGCGGGCTTAATTATTTTCATCCATGGAATAATATATTTAAACATGTTAAGGAAGAATTTGGCATATCAAACACATTGTCGTACAATAAAGTATCATACTTATATAAAGACAAATCGGGCATTTTATGGATTGGAACTGAAGGCAGGGGCTTGAATAGATTAGATGAGCGTACAGGAATATTTAATCGTTATAGCAGTTTTGACGATCACTATGAGGCATTGGACAATATTAAATCAATTTCTGAAGATATTAATAATGTATTATGGATTGGAACAAATGGTGGTCTGGTTAAATTCGATATGGAAAATGAAACCCTAAAAAGCTTCGTTCATAATCCTACCGATACAAACTCCCTTTCTTTTAATCAAATACACACAACACTTATTGATAAATCCGGGAAATTGTGGATTGGTACAAATGGTGGCGGCTTAAACCTGTATCTACCTAAATCAGACCAATTTAAATGTTTCACGAAAGATGATAATTATGAAAGTATTCTTTCAAATAATATTAATTATTTGCTTGAAGCCAAGGATGGGAAATTATGGATTGGTACAGAAAGCGGTTTGGATTGTTTTAATCCGGTTTCTCAAAAATTTATACGGCAAAATAGCACAAAACAGACTAAACATATTATTCCGGCTAACAAAATTCTGGTGTTATACGAAGATAGCGATAATTATTTATGGATTGGATATCATTAATGCCATTGAAGAAGATAACAGCAAAAATATATGGGTTAGCACAAATAAAGGGATATCAAAATTATCATTAAATAGAGACTCTTCTAAAATTAAATTAATTACCGTTAAAAATTACAACAAAACTGATGGCCTGCAAAGCAATCAATTTTCGTATCGCTCATCTTTTAAAGACAATACAGGAAAAATGTATTTTGGAGGTATTGAAGGTTATAATACTTTTTATCCCAATCAGGTAAAAGATACTATTTTAACATCGGCTGTTATTTTTACAGATCTTAAGTTAAACTATAAAACAGTAAGACTTAATGAAGAAAATGCCCCGATTAAAAAAAGTATATCAGAAACAAAAGAAATCATTTTACAACATTTTCAAAGACAGTTTTCCTTAACATTTGTAGGTTTAAACTACATTAATCCCGATAATGTTTATTATTCATATATGTTAACAGGTTTTGATAAACAATGGGTATTTACCGATAAACAAAGTACAATATCTTTCACCCAACTTCAGGCCGGAGAATATGAATTAAAGGTGCGGGCATCTGATAATCCAAATATATGGGGCGACAATTATTCCAAGCTTAAAATAATAGTGCTTCCTCCACCCTGGAAAACTTGGTGGGCATATTTGGCATATTCAATAATTACTATTTTAATACTTGGGAGTATATTATTTTATAGCAGTAAATGGCTCACACTCAAGAATAAACTGGCTTTTGAAAAACACAGTAAAGAAAAAGAAAAGGAATTATATCAAAATAAAGTCAGGTTTTTTACTGATGTTTCGCATGAATTGCGCACACCTTTAACCTTAATAATAGGCCCTCTTGAAAAATTAGTTTCTGATGTGAAATTAAATTACAAGCTTGAAAAACAACTGGAAATAATTTTACGTAGCGCAAAAAAAATGCATGCGCTAATCAATCAATTATTGAATCTTCGTAAATTCGAAAAAGGCCACATAAAACTGTATGCTTCAAAAGGAAATATTGCTGGCTTTGCTAAAGAAACAACACTTCCTTTTCGGGAAATGGCAAAACAAAAAGGTATCAGTTTTGAATATATAAGTTCACAAAATCAGATTGTCGCATGGTACGACAGGACTAAAATGGAAATTGCACTCAATAATTTATTTTCTAATGCACTTAAAGCGACACCATCCGGTGGAAACATAAAAGTAAAACTGGATGTAATTGCCGAAAATGATAACCCTGAGGCTTCCGGTTCCTTTGTGGAAATTACTGTAGAAGATGATGGGAAAGGCATATCCCCTGAACATATCACTAACATTTTTGACCGTTTTTTCCAACCCGATGGGAATAAGCTTGGAAATCAACTAGGTACCGGCATTGGTTTAGAGTTAACCATGAGAATGGTAAAACTGCATGGCGGCTCAATAGATGTTAAAAGCCGCAAAACCGGCGAAAAGGAAAAAGGGTTTACAATTTTCACCATATTAATCCCTCTGGGAAAAAAACATTTAAACCCGGAAAACATTATTAGTGAATATCGAACAAGTGAAGACAGTTCGTTATACAAAAACGAATTGCTCAATTCGGAATTACCAGATATTCAGAAAGATGCAGGAGATTTTGACTTTGAATCATTGCTTGATGAAAATAAAGAAAAACCATTAATGGTTGTTGTTGAAGACAACCAGGAAGTTTGTAATTTCATAAAAAGTTTGTTTGTGGATAATTACAGGGTAAAAACAGCATACAATGGCAAAAAAGGCTTGCAAGAAATAATAAAAATAATTCCGGATATTGTTATAAGTGATGTAATGATGCCTGAAATGGATGGAATTGAATTATGTAGTATTTTGAAAACAGATAAAAGGACCTGTCATATCCCGGTAATCTTATTAACAGCCCGAACAGAGCTTACATTCAAATACGAAGGGCTTGAAACAGGTGCCGATGATTATGTTCAAAAACCATTTAGTGCAAAATATTTAATTTTGAAGGTGAAAAACCTGTTAAAACAGCGTCAGTTAATGCATGGGCACTTTTATAGGAACAGTATTGTTAAACCCGAAGAATTAGCATTGACCCCCACAGATGAAATTTTAATCAATAAAGCAGTACAATACATTGAAAAAAACATAAATGACCCAAAACTAAATGTTGACAGTTTAAGTAAAGAACTAGCTTTAAGCAGGGTGCATTTTTATAGAAAAATAAAATCAATTACAAACTTAACAGCAGTAGAATTTATTAGGAATATTCGATTAAAAAAAGCAGCCCAATTATTAGAAACCGGAATCTATAATATTGACGAAGTTAAATTTATGATTGGTATTAATGATGCAAACTATTTTAGGACTTCTTTCAAAAAACAATTTGGCCTTAACCCAAAAGATTATGCTAAGAAAAAATCCTTTTTGTGAATTAACAGTTGCTTTTCCCCTAAAACCCTACGAGATGGGGTGTTAAAAATCTGGCTTTGTGAATTTATTTTCATCCCCTGCCTTTTTCAAATATTCTTTAACATATAGATATTGAGCAGATTAAGGTGGTTTATGTTTTTTTGGTTTACCGATTAAGCAACCAAAAGTTTTTTGCTGTTTTTTGAGCCCCAAAGTGGGCGTAATCATTAGCACAGGGCACTAGCCCTGTGCATGATAACACAACTAATAGAGCCCGCGTAGAGTATTAAATTAGATGTAAACACCCTTTTCGGGCTCAATTGTGTATATGTTTGCATATTAAAATCAATCAAATTCACAAAATTACACTCTTCGTAGTAATTTTAACAGTTGTTTTTTCAATATAAAAATACTTGTTTTTTATTAATTATTTGCCTTAATTTGATATAAATCTACAAAATGTAACAAATACCACGCAAATTGGAAACATATACCAAGCCCTGTTTTCGGGACTCTAGCCTAACTTTGCAAGAAACTATTATAGTTGTTAATCTAAAAAATTTAATTCTATGAAAAAATTATTATTTGTTGTATTGTTGTTAATTCAGACAATAATAACATACGGCCAGGTAGAAATTACAGGAACTGTTAAGTCTTCCGATGATGGACTTCCTTTACCGGGCGTAAATGTTGTATTGAAAGGTACAGCTACCGGGACAATTACTGATATGGACGGGAAATTTAGCATAAATGCCCCTGAAGATGGCGTAATTATATTCCGGTTTATGGGATATGAAGCCAAAGAGTTTCAGTTAACTGCAAATACTACTGTTATTGATGTAGTTTTACAGGTATCAAAAGAAATGCTTGACGAAGTGGTTGTAACAGGTTACGCAACCATTAAAAAAGCAAATTTAACAGGTTCGGTTGCAGCTGTTGATTTTGGTGATTTAGAATCCATACCGTCTTCAAATGCAGTTAGTATGCTACAGGGGCGTGTTAGTGGTGTTGATATTAGTAATTTTAGTACTCAGCCCGGAAACGACGACCCTCGAATTTTAATACGTGGTATGGGTACTTTTAACTCAGGGGCTAATCCACTGGTAATAGTAGATGGTGTTGAAAGTTCTTTAGGCCAAATACCTACCGGCGATATTGAAAGCATTAGTGTATTAAAAGACGCAGCTTCAGCTTCAATTTATGGTGTAAGGGCAGCAAATGGTGTTATTTTGGTAACCACAAAAAGTGGAAAATCAGGTAAAACAATTGTTAGTTTTAACTCTAACATTGGGTTTCAGCAAAATTTATTGAGCCCTAAATTATTAGGTTCTGCCGATTTTGCAAAAGTAAGGAATGCATGGCAAATAGCTGATGGGGCAACTGAAGGTTGGTATACCGATGCACAAATTGCACTTATGGAAAGTGGTTCTGACCTTGACAATTTTGCAAATACAAACTGGGCAGACGAAGCATACCGAACTGCACTTATGCAGACATATCACCTTTCGGTAAGTGGCGGGAATGACAAGGTAACTTATATGTTGTCCTCAGAATATTTCGACCAAGAAGGTATTATGCTCGGGACATCATCAAATCGTTTAAATTTACGTAGTAATGTAAATGTAAAATTAAGCGACAAACTTAGTGTTGGTGTTAACTTATTTGGTTATAAAAAGCGTATTGATGAACCAATAAACAATGCTGCCGGTACAGACAATCAAGGTTTGAACTATGAATTAAGAAGAAATACCATGCCTACAGTTCCTGCTTATTATTCAAGCGGCGATTTTGGCTTTTACGATGGTGCTTATGATAATCATGGCAAAGCTTCTAAAAATATACTTTTTGATGCAAGCCTTGGTGAGCGATATACAAATTTAAACCGCCAGGAAGGCAAACTATATTTAGATTATGATATAATTGACGGTTTAAAGTTTAGGACTAGCTTTGCATTTATTGCCAATACAATCGCAATGTCAAAATTTAGGCCCACCTTTCAAAAAAATGATGCCGAAGGTAATATGGTAAGCGAAAACACACTTAACAGTTTGTTAAATACCAGTATCAGGAGCTTAAAATATCAGGTGGAAAATGTATTGACTTACACAAAATCTTTTGATAAACACAACCTGAATTTTCTATTAGGGCAATCAGCCCAGGCTTTTAGGGAGGATTATAGCGAAGCTTATGTTGAAGATTTTGAAGAAAACAGGTATGGTATTTTTCCTTCATTTTCTGCCGGTTGGGTATTATCTAACGAATCTTTTTTAAGTAGCAACAAAACATTAAGTTTCCTTAAATTAAGGGGAAGTTGGGGGCAATTAGGTAATCAAGAAATTGGTGAGTATGCATATTCTCAATCTTTTAATACAGGACATAATTATGTGATTGGTGGTTCTTTAGTTGGTGGTGTAGCAATTAGTGAATTAGCAAATCCAAATATAACATGGGAAAAAACAACAATTACAGATATTGGTTTGGATATGAATCTTTTTGACGATAAAATTACAGTAGTTGCAGACTGGTTTGACAAAACTTCAACTGATATATTATTACGTTTACCGATACCACTTACCGTAGGTGTTGATTTAGC
>NBLH01000234.1 GCA_002084525.1 Bacteroidetes bacterium 4572_117
GTCATGCGCTTCCTTTTTACCATAAATATGGGTTACTTCACAATCCCTTTTTTCACCGGGCATATCTTTATATGTTAAAAAATAATGCCTTAACCTGTTCACTACCGGTTCGGGTAAATCAGTAATTTCCTTGTATTGGCTGTAAACAGCATCGTTTTTCAAAACAGCAATAATTTTATCGTCAGCTTCATTGCCGTCAATCATACGCAAACCACCAATTGGTACAGCCTGTACCAGTATATCGCCATGTGTGATTTCTTTTTCGGTCAACACACAAATATCCAAAGGATCGCCATCACCAACAATTTCGGGCCTTTTTAAAATTGTTGCGCTTTTTTTGGCAACATTTGCATCGCAATAAGTTTGTGGAATAAACCCATACAAAGCAGGTAAAATACTCGAAAATTTTTGCGGCCTGTCAATCGACAAATATCCACTAGCCTTATCAGCCTCGTACTTAACTGTATCTGTTGGTACCATTTCAATAAAACTAGTTATAGTTTCGGGGCTGTTTTCACCAATTTCAATACCATGCCATGGATGCGATTTATAGCGGAGGCCCATCAGTTTTCCAATAGGATCAATAGATTTACTGCTCATTGTTTTTTTTTATCAAAAATATACATAATTATTTAATTATTCCCATTTGTGCCCTAAATTAATATCATTAGCATCTAAAAACCGCAAAGCAAAGCAAAAAATCAAGTAATATTTCCCCGATAACGAATTTAAAATCCCTATCTTCGCAGCGCAAACAATATTAAATAAAAATGATAAAACGTACTTTAAAACTATTTGCATTGTTTCTAATATTAACCTATTCCTTAAACTCGTGCCAAGCAGATAATGAGTGCGAAACATCGGCAATTTCCCATGCGAAATTAGATTTTTATATTATTGAAGATGATAAAGAAAAGGCTGTGGGTGTAGAAGGGATATCGATTTATGGGCTTGGCAGGGAAGATAGCTTGATATACGAAATTGACACGATTTCCTATGCCCTGCTACAATTGTCGCCTGCTGCCGACACTGTTGGCTTTGTGTTTGATTATGGCAGCTTTTCTGATACAATTAGTTTTTTATATAAAACAAATAAACATTTTGAATCGATAGAATGTGGTTTTATTGCAAATTTCGATATCGATACAGTAAAATATTCTGAAAATGCAATAGATTCAGTGGCACTTATTGATAAAACTATTACAAGCGAAGATGAACAAGAACATGTTAAGATATTTTTTAAGTAGCATTTTAATACTGGCTACTACATTTATTTATGCCCAAGACAATATAGAAAAAACAAAAGGCATCAGGTTTGGCTTTGATGTTTCACCATTAGTTGTAAGGCTTTTTGAACCTGAAAGGTCGGGGCTTGGCGTTTCTATAGATTTTGAATTCAAAACTGACTATTTTGGGGTAATTGAAGGTGGTCTGCTTAACTATGGTTTGGAACAAAAAAACTTCAATTATCAATCGAGTGGGTATTATGGTTTGTTTGGTTTGGATTATAATTTATTAAAAGCCGAAAAAAGCGTTGACAATAATATTTTATTCGCAGGTTTTAGGTACGGGATAAGTAGTTTCCAACAAAACATAGACAATATTGTAATTAACAATTATTGGGGCACCTACAATGCCGAACTTGGGCAGCAGCAAATAACAGGGAGTTGGTTTGAATTGCTTGGTGGGATAAAAGCAGAGGTTTTTTTTGCTAAAAATTTCTTTATCGGTTGGACATTACGTGCTAAAACACTACTTTCAGGCACAAAAAATGAAACAATGCAACCAATTTATATCCCGGGATATGGCAAAACCGATAAAAAATTTAGGTTTGGTATAAGTTGGTTTGTTGCTTATAAAATCCCTTTTAAACAAAAATAAGAACGTTGATAATTAACATTATTCTTTTTTTTCGTTTATAGTTTTATCTATTTTTTTAAACCCGGCACCTTTTATTTGGTTTTCAGGGATAGATTTTATTGTTTTTCCTATCCACTGGGTTGTTTTTGGGTATTTAGTATAAATAGCACTTAGTTTTTTATAAACTTTATCTAATTGTTTAGCTGATATTCCGCATTTTTGTATAAGCTTATTAGCTTGTTTTAAAGTAAGTTTTGATGCCTTTTTTGTAAATGTTTCTAAAGCTTTGTTAAGCCTGCTATCAGAAATTAATTTTTTAAGGCTTGATGGTGCAATTAACATCATATAATCAAAATATCGTTTTGAATCAGATATTTTCCCGCCACTTAAATCTTCACCGGTTACCATGCTGGTAAAATTCATGGCTTGATCTACAAAAGGTATCGAAGCTAATATATCATTTGTAAGTTTTTGATATGCTAATAAATTTATATTATCAGCTTCAGCCTGAAATTTTTCAGCATCTGTTTTTTTTCTTATTGCATTAGCATAATCTCTTATTGAGTTAAGTGCCTCCTCATTATTTGGGTTAAGCATTTGTTTCAAATAATTTCGTTTGTGCCGGTTTCGCATAATAAGTTTTGCCTCGTCAGATAAGTTTGATGAAAGATTAATTTGTTTTAGACCTGTGAGGTAATAGCCCTTTGCAGTTGTAACATCGTGTTTATATGCTGCACCTACTTTTTCGGCAAGGTTTTTAAAATAGTTATCATCATCAAATTCTCGTTCAAATGCAATTAAGCTTTCATCATTATATTCACTTAATTTTTCTTGCACTTGTTTTTTCGTACCTGAATGATAAATATTTAGCACTATTGGGCCTTTTCCAATATTGCTTTCGTTTATTCTTTTTGGATAGGTCATTTTGCCTTTCCCACTACGTTTACCTTGTTCCCATTCACCTGAATAAACAGCACCGCTTGGGTAAACAAAAGTTCCCTGCCCCTGCATACAATCACCACTTTTTATTACTTGTGCCTGTGATGAAATGCTTAAAGCGAATAAGCATATTGTTATTAATATAAATTTCATCTGTTTATTTTTAAATTATTTGTATGGTCAGATGGAACATCCATATCCTGCAACTTACACGCCCAAAGCTAATTATATTTAATAATCATGCTCATGTGTGTTAAAATTTACTTATAATGGATGTTTCATCCGTTAATTTTTTAATTATTTAATAAACCCGTTTTTGTGGTTTAAATGATTTATAATTGAATAAATTTGGAAGAAAAGCCTTGGCTTCTTGAATTGCAGATTCTTCTCTTTCACCTCTAACCCATTGCCAATCTTCTCCTGTGCTAAATTGGTATTGTTTTTTACTAAACCAGGTAGTCGTATGCTTACCTGAAGGGTTATACCCAAACTTATAACTTGCATAGTTATTGCCATTAGAAATTTGATAGCATATTACAGAAATTCCGTTGTTTTCATGTCCATAACGCCAAATTATCTTATTGTTTCCTTTTCTATATTCAATTATTTCCCCCATTGATGAAAAAACCCATAATTCCTTTAACACCTTGTTGTTATAAAGAGCTTCATATCGTATTTCATATGCTTCATTAACAGCCCAACCATCAATAATGTATTGATATTCAAAACCATCTTCCATACGTATATATGCTATATTGTTTCTTTTTGCACTCCGGCTTTCTATCATATGAAATTCCTGAAAAGGGTATTTTTTATGAAAATATTTATCATACTCAAGCACTTTTGCAATTCTTATTTGAGCTCTTGGGTAATTTCCTTTAACACCGTCATTGATGTTAACTCCCTTATTTATAACAGTAACCTGTTGCCCAACTTTGTATTTAGGTTCTAGTTTAACTGTTTTTTTAACCGTGGTTTTATTTATTGATGTATTATTGTTTGATGTATTTGTATTGTTGACTGTATTGTTCTGTGAGGTTGTATTACTGTTTACTTTGTAAGGGTTTTTATACTTTTCAGGATCATAATTCATTTTGCCTGCCTTAACATCTTCTAAGTATTGCGATCGTGCTTTTGATATTTTTGTATATTCTGCCAAAATAGCATCGTTTTCGCTGTTTCTTTTTGCTATTTTTTTCTGGTATTCCGATTGCTGCTTTTTCTGATATGCCATTTGCTCCTGCATCCCCCTCATGGTTCTTAATAGCTCATCCTGTGCAACTTGTGCCCTTTTCATTTGAGCTGTGGTCATTAGCAACCTTCCTTTTTTACCACCATATTTCCCTTCTTCAATAATATTCCCATTGGCGTCAACCTCTTCACCTAAGCCATAGCGCCTACCATTCCACCAACCGCCATTAAAATACCCGCCTTTAGAATAATAAAGGATACCATGTTTATTAAATTTCCCGTTTTTAAATTCACCCTTATAAAAATCACCATTAGGTAAAGTCAAATTGCCTTCACCCTCATATTCCCCTTTATCAAACTCACCATAATATTTTGTACCATCTTTTTTTTCAATATTTGCGGTGCCTTCAATTTTTCCATTTTTAAATTCACCGGTAATTTGGGTCCCATCAGCAGTATTTAATTTACCACTGCCTTCATATTTGCCATTTTTAAAATTACCGATATATTTATCGCCCCCGGCAATAGTTAAAGAACCAAAACCATTATATTTATTTCTATCCCAGTCGCCAAAATAATAATCCCCATCAATACCTTTCAGTTCACCTTTACCCGATTTTTTACCACGCCTTTATAGCTGTTGTTTTTTTGCGAAACATACTGACCAAGGCCATTCTTTTTTCCATTATACCAGTAACCATCATAAAAATCACCATTTGCATATATCATTTTTCCTTTTCCCGAAATCTCACCATCATCCCAATTACCTTTGTAGATATTACCATTTTTAAATTGTTTTTCTCCCATACCATGATATATCCCATTAGCTAAATGCCCGGTATATTTTTCACCGTTACTGTATGTAAATATACCATATCCCGTAATACTACCGGCCTCAAATTCCCCATCAAAAATATCACCGTTTGCAAATACTAATTTTCCTTTTCCATGCCTGAAGTTAAAACGCCATTGTCCTTCATAAACATTATTATTCCAGTAAACACATTTACCTTGGCCATGTCGTTTATTGTTGAACCAGTCCCCATCATATTCTTTAGGCTTGT
>NBLH01000235.1 GCA_002084525.1 Bacteroidetes bacterium 4572_117
ATAAAAATAAAAATGCAAGTGCCCGAATCGACTTATTTATTATGGTTAGATTTTAATGGTTACGGTTTGCAAAAAGAAGAACTTAATAAACTATTAGTACATAAAGCAAAAATTGGTTTAAGCCCCGGAGAACTTTTTGGCCCCGGAGGCGAAGGTTTTCAAAGAATGAACATTGCTTGTTCCCGAAGCATTTTAATAAAAGCTTTGGACCAACTTGGGGAAGCTCTTGCCGGACTATAGGGCATGTTATAATATCATAACATTTATTAAATTTGTAATAATGAAAAAACATAAACACCTTAAAATTATTTTTATAGTTTCGTTATTATTAGTACATCAAGCCGGGTGTATGCCTGATACTGAGCAAGATGAAAAACATCCTGAATATAAAAATGGTATTTCGGTAAAATTCAGGTCGGCCAAAAAAGGTAGTTTAGAAAAATCGCTCGGCAAAAATACCTACAACCAAATAGGCTTATTTCTGGCAGGGAAAAAGTCAGAAAAATATAAAAAAATTCAACGAAAAAAATATTACAAAACTTATACGCAAGCAATCAATGATTCCTGGAATCAAATCACCGCAAAAAACCTTGAGGAAATAAATAAATGGAACAATTTATATTTTAGTTCAGGAATAAAAGATAGTTCTACTCTGTTTTACCCTTTTTCAGGGCCGGACTTTCTTTATGCAGATGCTTTTTTCCCAAATGCGGACAGTTATTTTTTAGTAGGTTTAGAAAACCCAGGCAAATTACCCAATATTGCAAAAATGGGTAATAAAAAAAGGGCCGCCTATTTGCATAAATTGCTTCATTCGCTTCGATATATTAATGAGGCAGGCTACTTTACCACAAAACAAATGATGACTGATTTTGCTGATTCAAATTTGAACGGGATTATCCATCTTCTGCTATTTTACATTTCAAAAACCGGGCATACGCTAACAGAAATTTCATCGGTTGTTGTTGATGATTATGGAAAAATAAAAGAGAAAAAAAACTTTCAGGTTGAAGACAAAAACCCTAATGGGATAAAAATCAGTTTTTTTAAAGAAAGCAGCGAAGAAATCAAAACCCTATATTATTTCCCTTTCGATTTATCAGATGAAAACTTGAAAGATAATATTGGATTTTTAATGTTTTTAAGTAGTTTGGGGCAAAAAAACACTTTTCTAAAATCGGCGTCCTACATTTTGCATGATGATGATTTTCGATTAGTTAGGGAACTTATTCTAAAACAAAGCAAGTATATTTTACAAGATGATTCGGGGATTCCATATTCGATATTAAAAAATTCAGGCTATAATGTTGAATTATTTGGTAATTATTCACGTACAATAAAAATATTTGCAAAGAACTTTCAACCTGATTTGCAAAAAGACCTGCTTAAAAAAGCTTCGGGTCAACTATACTTTAAATTAGGTTATAACAGTTGGGAAAATGAAATGGTACTGCTACTTGCAAAAAAAAGCAACGAGACTGTAAATCAACCCGTTACATACAAAAGAAATAAAGAAACTGTTATTTATAAAGTTCAGTTTAAATCATCGTGGAAAAAAATACCGGTTAACTCAAAAATATTAAAAGGTATGCCCCCCGTAGATTATTATTTCAGGGATGGTTTGTATAAATATACTATCGGGAATTGCTCGAACCAAAAAGAATGCGAAAAATTAATTAAAATAGCGGTAAATAATGGATTTACAGATGCATTTACTGTTGCGTTTTATCAAAAAAACAGGATAAGCCTTGAAGAAGCAGAAAAACTTAGAGATTTGTAAAATTATGTAATCAGCTCTTTATCAGGTTTTTATAATTATTATATCGATCAACAATTTCTGACACATAACGATACGGTTCAGTGCCACGACAGTAGCCATATTTTACCACCGAATCTTTATAAAATGCCGGGTTTGATTTTTGGAGTATAAAATAATCGACATTATCGAACCATATATTAGGGTCTTTACCATATTTTTTTGCTAATGCCCGTGCATCTTCAACATGCCCGGCTCCGGCATTGTACGAAGCCAATACAAAGTTAATGCGTTCAGTCGTATCCGGTATTTCTTTGCTAAAGTATTTATCAAGCCATTTTAAATATTTTATACCCGCCACAATATGCGCTTGTGGGCTTGACCCCTCGCCTACCCCAAATTTATTTGCTGTAACAGGCATAAGTTGCATAACACCAAAAGCACCTGCCCACGACTTGGCATTTGGGTTAAAACGCGATTCTGTATAAATTAACGATGCTATCAAACGCCAGTCCCAACCAACTATTGTACTTTGCTCTTTTAAAAACTTATCGTAAACTGAAATCCTGCCACCCTTATAAGAATTATATTCACTTTTGATTGTTTTTTTTATTCGTGAATTTTTAAAATATCGGGTAAATAAAAAAGCATATTGTTTACTTGTTTTGTAATTTTTTAACCACGTATTTATTGCTTCAAGCAACTGATTCGAATCTTTTTTAACTGCCCAGGCAAGATTTTGCGCAAAGCTGATAGGTAAAGCAATATCAATATTTGGATAATAAGTTTGGGCTACCATTGCAACATGCTCATCGCTTACAGTCAGGTCAATACGCCCTTCGGCAACTTGCTGTATCAATGCTTCTGTTACAAATTCTGGGCTTCCAAAATACCTTATAGTATCCCCAATTTCTTGAGATAAACTTCGCAAACGTTGGCAATGCGAAGAGTTTGCCTCGACAACGATATTTTTATTGGCCAATTCAAGCGTAGACCTGATTAAATGATTTTCGAGTTCCTTTTTACGCATTTTTTGCCACCCTTCAGGTTTACGCTGTACAAGAACCTGCTTTGTTTGCATAATTGGTAAAGTAAACTGCAAAAAATCAGTCCTTTCCTTTGTAATAGTCAGCCCCATGGCCAAAATATCGCATTCACCTTCCTGTAAAGACCTAAAAGTGTTTTTCAAGTTATAATTTGTCCTTATTTCCAGCGAAACCCCAATATGGTCGGCAAATTTCTTTATCAATTCATAGTTAAAACCTAGTGGCTGGCCTTTATAAATAAAGTAATCAACTGAATTAAAATCAGTTATAACAATCAGTTTCCCTCGTTTTTTTATTTCTTCTAATTCATTTATGTCTGTTGATTTTTGCGTATTTGAATCACCTACTGATGGATTACATGATATAAAAACCGACAAAAATATTAAAAGTAATAAACCTATAGTATTTTTTGATATTTTTTGTATCATTTTATTAAAGTATTTATACAGCGGTAATTTACAAAAATATTGGTTAAATCCAAATTATTAATGAGTTTGGCAATATTCTAAACTTATTTTTATTTATTATGCACGAATTTGATATATTTGCCCAACAAAAAAACATATAAATTTAAATGAGCTTTCTTGAAGTTAAAAAAGTAAACAAAATTTTTGTAGGCCATCAGGCACTTACCGATGTAAGTTTGAATGTACCTGAAGGGACAATTTTTGGTTTGTTGGGACCAAACGGGGCGGGAAAAACCACGCTTATCCGAATAATAAATAACATTACTTTGCCCGATTCTGGCGAGATTTTTTTTAATGGTGAGGCACTAAAACCTAAACATGTTAAAAATATCGGATATCTACCTGA
Source organism: Bacteroidetes bacterium 4572_117 (assembly GCA_002084525.1). Lineage (GTDB taxonomy): Bacteria > Bacteroidota > Bacteroidia > Bacteroidales > NBLH01 > NBLH01. The sequence goes on from NBLH01000235.1 coordinate 3,616, forward strand.
AGAACGCGGCTTGTATAAAAAAATGAAAACGGGCGAGCAAGCAATGTATTTTGCACAGCTAAAAGGCATGAGTCGTGCCGAATCGTTAAAAAAATTAAAATACTGGTTTCAAAAGTTTGGGATAGAATCGTGGTGGAACAAAAAAGTCGAAGAACTTTCAAAAGGTATGCAACAAAAAATTCAGTTTATTGTTACCATTTTACATGAACCAAAGCTACTTATTTTCGATGAACCTTTTAGCGGTTTCGACCCGATTAATGTAAACTTACTAAAAAAGGAAATATTAAAATTAAAAGAAAATGGTTCCACAATAATTTTTTCGACACATAACATGGCCTCGGTTGAAGAATTATGCGACAATATTGCATTAATAAACAACTCAAAAAAAGTATTAGATGGTAACGTGCAGGATATTAAGCAAGAATTTAAATCTAATGTTTTTGACTTGCATTTTAAAGGGAATTTTGACAAATTTTCTGCATCGGTATCAGCCAATTATAAAATTGAAGAAGTGAGAACAGAAAACGGGCTTACTATCTGCCGCACTAAATTACTAAATGGCACAACAACCAATCATCTGATTAGCACAATGTTACCATATGGCGAATTAGTTGGTATGAATGAGGTAATTCCATCAATAAATGATATATTTATACAGGTTGTTGAAAAAGAAAATAAAAAAGGATAAATAATTTACCAAGTAACCGGTTTTAAAAAACCCCAATTTTACGATATAAACCATATTCATAAATGAACAAGATTCTATTAATTATAAAAAGGGAATATTTAACCCGTGTCAAAAAAAAGACTTTTATTATCCTTACCCTTTTAGGGCCTTTATTAATGGCGGCCGTATTAGGTATTTCTGTATATGTTACCCAATTAGAGAGCGAACAGCGAAGAAGTATCTTGGTAAAAGATTTTTCAGGAAAATTTAAAGACAGTTTTGAAGACAGTGAAAAAATAAATTTCACTTTTACGGATAATGTAAACATCGATTAATCTATATGTTTATTTTTGTATATGGAGCTATGGTTATGCGCGGTGTTATCGAAGAAAAAACCAACCGCGTGGTCGAAATCCTTATTTCATCGGTAAAACCATTTCAGTTAATGATGGGCAAAATACTTGGTATTGCCCTGGTTGCATTAACACAGTTTGTTTTATGGATGGTTTTAGGTTTTGTTATTATAAGTATTACACAAAGCTTAATTATGGGAGATTCTGTTACTGACACAAAACAGTTAACAGAGCAGATGGTACAAGGCACAAACCTGCCTGAAGAAATGCAAAATATTGACACTAAAAACCAGGTATTTACTGATGTGATGCAATCTGTAATGAATTTACCCATTGGTTTAATTATTTTTTCATTTATTTTTTACTTTATCGGGGGTTATTTATTATATGCATCACTATTTGCAGGCATTGGTGGAGCTGTTGATAATGAGGCAGATACCCAACAATTTATGCTACCTTTGACAATCCCGCTGATTTTAGCTCTAATAGTAGCACAAGCAATAATACAAAACCCCGAAGGCCCGGCAGCTTTCTGGTTTTCGGTTGTACCATTAACATCGCCTGTGGTAATGATGTTGCGTATACCTTATGGTGTACCTACCTGGGAACTAATACTTTCTATGGTAATGCTGGTTGTTACTTTTATTGGGTCAACATGGGTTGCCGCTAAAATTTATAGGATAGGTATCCTTATTTACGGTAAAAAATTCAGTTATAAAGATTTATGGAAGTGGTTGATGTTTAAAGGGTAACTGGTCATTTGAATGTTGAATGTTTGTTTGGATATTGGTCATTAAGTCATTAAGTTGTCATTAAGTCATTATAATAAACGTCTTAAATAAATATGGAAAGCATACACCCGTCCGACCGCTTGAGCGGTCGGACGGATATGTTCCGCAAAATAATATGTCGCTTGTTATAA
>NBLH01000034.1 GCA_002084525.1 Bacteroidetes bacterium 4572_117
GTTTTGAGCTATACGTGGCTTTCGCCATATTTTGCAATTTTATTTTTTCCCTTAAAGCATCTTTCAAGCCTTTTTTTTGTTTCTCAAGCCCCTTTACTTTTATTTGCTTTTTTATTAAACGTTGCTTTGTTTTTTTTAATGAACTGTCCCGTTTTTCCCTGTGCAATGAAAAGTCTATCGGGATGAAACTTTTACCATCCCAAAAACCACATACCAACAGCTTGAAACCAAGGATGTATAAATCTTTTACATGGTCGTGTATATAACCGGCCCTTTCAATACTTTTACCCGTTTTTTCAATAGGGCTATCATCAAATATCGTTGCTTTTATTTGTGAAACTGTTTTTTTTGCATCTTCAATTATCTCTATATCTTGCCCAACCAGGTATTGAAACTGCTTTGCAATTGACAATAATAAATAACGCCAATTTATTTTCGGGTTATTTTTCATGTCATAGTAAACATCTTTTTGCCCCCCCGGGTTATTTAATCCGCTTTTAAACAATGCCAAAACACTAGCTGCACCCACAAATGGTAATATTATTAACCCGGTTGCTACTGTTGATACTAATATTCCGCTGCGTTTTACAAAATCCATATCCCTAAATATTGATTTTATCTTGAATTTGTCGATAACATCTGCTATGCTTTGGGTCAACTGCTCACTACTTTTGGTTATTTTTCCTAATTGTTCAATTTTATTTGTACTTTTATCTTGTTGCATATTTCTATTATTTTTGTCATTTGTTTTGTAACTATCTCAAAGATAATTATTTACAATGGAATATGCAACTTTTTTTTAACTATTTTATATATTTATCTTATTGATTACTAAATCTTTATGAAGTCCGAAACTTCAGTGAATAATTTATTGTTTAACCAAAAAGTTGCATTTGTGACTTGAATTCAGCATTTAATTTCATACCAGAACTAATATAATTTTTCACAATGGGAAAAAACATTAAAATACATTGCTTAAATAACAGTAAAGAAAAAAGTTATCAACTTGGGACAAGTTTATCAGATATTATTAAGGATCAAAAAATCAAACTTGATTACCCCATACTAGGGGCTATGGTAAATAACCAACTTGAAGAATTGAGTTATGAAATATACAAACCCAAAACCATAGATTTTATCGACATAACACACAGAGATGGTAGGCGGATGTATATAAGGTCCTTATCTTTTATTTTAATTAAAGCTGTAAAAGACCTTTTTCCTGATAGGCAAATAAAAATTGAACATTCTGTTTCAAAAGGGTTTTATTGCGAAATTGAAGGGATAAAAAAGGTAGACATGCCACAAACAACTTCGGATGTAGAAAACAGGATGAAACAGTTGGTTGGAGAAGACATTTCTTTTGATAGAAAGGAAATTCTTGTTAAAGAAGCCTTGGAGATTTTTAAGCAAAGTAATTTTAATGAAAAGTGCCTTTTGTTTAAAACCTGCCCCCAATTATATACTTCGGTTTATTATCTTGATAATTATGTTGATTATTTTTATGGATATTTAGTCCCATCGACAGGTTATATTAAAGTTTTTGATTTAGTTGGTTATTTTGATGGGATATTATTACGGATACCCAGAAGAAGCAAACCTAACGAACTTCAACCTATTATCCATCAGAAAAAAATGTTTGAAATTTTTAGGGAATTTAAAACCTGGGGGGATATTATAGGTGTAGGGAGTATCGGCAGTATTAACAAGCAGGTATTAAACGGCCATTCGAGCGAATTAATTAAAATATCGGAGGCATTACATGAAAAAAAGATTGCCCAAATAGCTGATATGATATCGCACCGTAAAAAAGCTAAAATTATTTTGATTTCAGGCCCTTCGGCTTCTGGTAAAACAACATTTTCAAAAAGGCTTTCGATACAACTTAAAGTGCTAGGTTTGAAGCCTTTCCAACTTTCGCTTGATAATTATTTTGTTAATAGGGATAAAACCCCAAAAGATGAAAACGGTGAATATAATTTTGAAATTTTAGAAGCCCTGGATTTAGACTTGCTTTATAACAATTTACATAACCTTATTGAAGGGGAATTAGTAAAAATGCCAAAATTTTCGTTTGAAGATGGCAAAAGGCATTTTCCTGATGAACCAATATCTATTTCTGATGATGAAATTTTTGTTATTGAGGGTATCCATGCCCTAAACCCAAAACTTTCTGATAGATTTGAGAGCGAACTTAAATTTAAAATATACGTTTCGGCACTTACCCAAGTAGGTATTGATCACCACAACAGGATACCGACCACTGACAACAGGCTGGTACGGCGAATTATCCGCGATTATCAGTACAGAAATTACTCGGCGCTTGACACAATAAAACGATGGCCAAGTATTAGAAGAGGTGAAGATTTATATATATTTCCACATCAGGAGGAGTGCGATGTTATGTTTAATTCTGCTTTGTTTTACGAATTAGGTGTAATTAAAAAACATGCCGAACCAATAATAAAACAAATACACTCAATAGATAAAGAATATTCAGAGGCGAAACGCTTGCTTAAATTCCTTTCATATTTTCAAGATATCCCGGAAGAGGAAATACCGCCAACCTCGATATTAAGGGAGTTTTTAAGTGGTAGCAGTTTTAAGTATTAGTGCATCCCGTAGAGGTTATTACGCAAAGATTCGTGGAGGCTATTACGCAAAGGTGGCGCAGAGATACGCAAAGAATGCAAACACTTACAACAGGCTGTATTTTAAATAATTAGCAAATAGGCATTAAACTCAGAACTCACAAGAATTAGAAATTTATGATTTTAAATCGCAAACAGTCGTTAATATTGGGGGTAAATTGTTAAACTGTTATATTGTTGTTATTTAACAATTTAGCAATAAAACAATTTAGCAATATTCTCAGTAAATTTACACATACCCTGATACATTTTATTACAGGGTAAACTTGCGATTTGTTTTTACAGACCAATCATTTTTGTGAGCTCAGAAGCTAGAGTAATATGTGTGGTAATTTATGCATAAAACTAAAAGTGTGCGATATAACCAAAATGCATTTTTGTATTGCTTAAACGTAAATAGGTGTTTTTTAATTTCCCAACGGCAAAATTTAAACTAAAGATACCTGCTTTTGAATCAATTGATATGCCTGCACCAATACCAAGTGCATGGTTTGTTTTATTTACTTCATCCCCTTTTTCTTCAAAATATGCATAATCGGCAAAAACTGAAACAAAAGAGTATTTGCTTATAAAAAACTGGGGTTCGAGGGTGAAAATTGAATATGCCGTGGCAATAATTGATTTTTCGTCAAATCCCCTGATACTTTTTATACCTCCTATTTTAAACATTTCATTTTCGTAAAACCCATATTTATTAAAAATACCGCTTGAAATGTTTTTAACCGATAGTGTTAAATTATTACCAACCGATCTGTAAAAGGCAGCCAAAAAATCGGCTTCAACAATATATGAATTCCCCTTTTGTTCTGCCCACCTGTTCCCATATCCAGTTGAAAATTGAATTTTATATCCTTTCCTTGGTAATATCAGCCTTTCGGTTTTATCAAACCCAATTGTTAAACCAAGCGTGTAATTATTGGTATTATCATACAATGCATTGCCTTCCTGTTCAGTATTAATTAAAAAAGAGCGCTTTTGCCTAAAGTAAGTGTGTATTTCATTTCCAGCATTTGCTTTGTATGTTATTGCAATTGAATAATTTACATTCATGTAGTCTAATTGTTCTTTATCTAGCTGAAAACTAGCATCAACACCTATTGGAAGAAAAAACAGATATGGAAAAACAATATTGGTTGCTAAAAACTGGGAACTATCTTTATGTTTTTCCCAACTTATTCCAATATGTTCGCCAATAGCAAACGAGTTATTTAAAACAAAATTTATATTACCTGATAAACTTAGTTTATTCGCCTTTGTTTCGTCGGTTGTAAAACCAAGAATCCCATTAAATAGGTTCGATTTCCTCTTTTTTAGATAGATATAAATATCAGCTTTTGTGCTTGTAAACTCAAGCTCAGTTGGTTTAGCAGTTTGTATATGTGATAGTTTGTTCAAGTTTTCATCTAAATAATCAATCTTTTGCTGGTTAAATAAATCACCCGACTCAATATTAATTGTTTTGTAGATTAATTTTGGTGAAATATTTACTTTTCCTTTAATTATAATGGTATCTATATTAATTTTTTGGTTTTTAATGACTTTTACTGCCCCCTTTAAATAGTTGTCTTGTATTGAAAAACTATCAATTTTAAGCTCAACAAATGGATAGCCATTGTTTTTGTAATAGTTGGCCAATAGTTCTTTTAGGCCATTTAGTTTATTGAAGCTTATTTTACTATCCGCAAAATCCTTATGATTAACCTTCGCAATACTAACAACCTCATTATCAGCATTATCAAAAGATAGCTTTTTCCATTTATATAACAACCCAACATTTAAGTATGCATAATAATTTGCGTTATTTTTGACAATGCTATCAATACTTGCAGCAATATAACCGGACTTAAGCAGTTTTGATTTTATTTCATGTAATTTTTTATATAGCTCAGTAGAATCTTTTACTATAAAATTCTTTTTTTTAAGTTTGTGGTTTATAGGCTTATCAGCCCCTGAGCTTATTATTTGTAAGCTTAATTTTTCTGCCTTTTGCGAATAAACATTCACAAAAGAAATGATAATTACGAAAGATATTGATAATAGTTTTTTCAAGATTACTGAGCTTCCCTATCCAAATAATACGGGCTTGCCTGTGATGTTGGCATAATAAGCATATCGTTAATATTTACATGCTGTGGCCGTGTTACAACAAAAACAACAGTGTCGGCAATATCGTTGGCATATAGTGGTTCAAAGCCTTTATAAACCTGCTTTGCTTTATCTTCGTTACCATGAAAACGAACAATCGAAAACTCTGTTTCTACTGCACCAGGTGCTATTTGGCTTACTTTTATCCCATGTTTCAGCAAATCGATACGCATGCCCTGCGTTATTGCATCAACTGCATGTTTTGTACCACAATATACATTTCCGTTGGCATAAACTTGCTTGCCCGCTACCGAACCAATATTTACAATATGTCCTCTTTTCCTTTCAATCATTAAAGGTATCACTTTTTTAGAAATATAAAGCAGGCCTTTAATGTTAGTATCGATCATGCGTTCCCAGTCATCAATTAAGGCATTTTGTATTGGTTCAGCACCCGCCGCTAAACCTGCATTGTTTACCAAAACATCAATTTCTTTCCATTTATCAGTAAGGCTGTCAATTGCTTGGTTAACTTCTTGTTTGTTCCTAATATCGAAATTAAGTATCAATACACTGCAATTATTGTTGCTTTGTAATTCAGCGGCCAAGGTTTCAAGTCTTGTTTTGCGCCGCCCGGTAATAATTAAATCATAGTTTTGTTCGGCAAGTTGATTTGCTGTTGCTTTTCCTATACCTGAACTTGCCCCTGTAATTAATGCTATTTTTTTCATCTGCTTATTCTAATTATTTTATTGCCAGATGTTACCTCACATAAAAAAATCGTAACTACCCGAACTGAGTAGTTACAAAAAATCTCATCCTATTATTGTCAAGAATATAAATCAAGTGTTATTTATACCCTTCTAATTCATCAAATTGCAAATATTTATAAATGTCGTTTTCCTCAGGTAAAATAAGTTTGTTGTATATTTCAAAGTATTCTTTAACCGAAGGTATTTCGTTTTTAATTGATGTCATGGCAGCCAATTCTGCTGAACCAAGATAAACCTGTGCACCTGCCCCCATGCGGTTATTAAAGTTTCGCGTTGAAGTTGAAAATACAGTTGCATTATCAGGTACTCTTAATTGGTTACCCATACAAAGCGAGCATCCTGGGATTTCTATTCTTGCCCCCATTTTGTTAAATGAAGAAAATTTTGCCTCTTCTTTAAGTTTTTTCTGATCCATACGTGTAGGTGGCGTAACATAAGTCCGTACATTGGGGTTGCGTTTGTAAGCATCCCAAATTTTGCTTGCTGCTCTAAAATGGCCAATATTTGTCATACAAGAGCCAATAAACACATCATCAATTTTAGTCCCTGCCACCTCAGAAAGTAACTTCACATCATCGGGGTCGTTAGGACATGCCAAAATCGGTTCATTTATTTGTGATAAATCAACTTCTAAAACGGCTGCATATTCTGCATTTTCATCCCTTTCCATCAAAACCGGGTTTTTAAGCCAGTTATAAAGTGCATCAATCCTGTTTTGTATGGTTTGGGCATCTTTATAACCATCTTTAATCATTTTTTCTAACAGGGCAATGTTTGAGCGAATATATGTAGCCATTGTTTCTTCTGAAAGCTTAATAGTGGCCGCAGCAGCACTTCTTTCGGCAGCAGCATCGGTTAATTCAAATGCCTGTTCAACAGGGATGTTTGGTAAGCCCTCCATTTCGAGGATACGGCCATTAAAAACATTAATTTTGTTTTTCTTTGGCACAGTCAGCATCCCTTCCTGAATAGCAACATAGGGTATGGCATTAACCACATCACGTAAAGTGATACCGGGTTTTAACTTACCTTTAAATTTGACCAAAACAGACTCGGGCATATCTAATGGCATAAAACCAAGTGCGCCTGCAAAAGCGACCAAACCGGAACCGGCAGGAAATGATATCCCCATAGGGAAACGGGTGTGAGAATCGCCACCTGTACCAACGGTATCAGGTAACAGCATCCTGTTTAACCATGTATGTATTACGCCATCGCCGGGTAATAAAGAAACACCATTGCGTTCGGTAATAAATTGTGGCAGGGTTTTATGTGTTTTTACATCAGCCTCTTTTGGGTAAGCCGCTGTATGGCAAAACGATTGCATAAATAATGGTGATTGGAATTTTAGGCAAGCCAATTCTGTCAATTCATCGGCTGTCATTGGGCCTGTAGTATCTTGCGAACCTACAGTTGTCATTAAAGGTTCGACTGCCTCGCCTGCCAAAACACCTTTTTTGCCACATGCATTCCCTACCATTTTTTGAGCAAGCGTATATGCCTGATTTTCTTTATGGTCAGGTTGGATAGGTTTTTCAAAAATATCAGTTTCTGCCAAACCTAAAGCAGTACGTGCTTTTTCAGTTAACGAACGACCAATAATCAGTGCAATCCTACCCCCGGCACGGTATTCGTCGGCAATTGTATTTGGTTTTAATTCAAAAGTGCTAACTACATCGCCAGTTTCATTGGTAATTTCACCTTTTTTAGTATTTATTGTTATTATATCGCCCCTTTTTATGTTGCTAACATCGCATGAAATGGGTAAGCCGCCTGAATCTTCAACAGTGTTAAAGAAAATAGGGGCAATTACACCACCAATAACTATGGCATCCCTTTTTTTGTTAGGGACATAATTTATTTCTTCGCCGGTATGCCAAAAAACCGAGTTGGTGGCCGATTTACGCGAAGACCCCGTACCAACCACATCGCCCATAAAAGCGACTTTATGTCCTTGTTTTCTCCATTCTGCTATGGTTTCAATACCATCGGTAAAACCGGTTTGCCCTAATGATAATGAGTGCAATGGGATATCTGAACGGGTTGAGGCATCTGAAGCAGGTGAAAAATCATCTGTATTTGTTTCACCATCTACCTTGTATGCTTTTACCGTAATTTCTTTTGGAAATTCTGGTTTAGAAGTAAACCATTCAGCATTTGCCCATGATTGAATTACTTTTTTGGCTGCATTATTCGATTTAGAAAGTTCAAGTACCTCATCAAAAGCATCGTAAACTAAAGTAATACCCGAAAGAGCAACAACTGCTTTATCGGCAAGTTCATTATTGCTAAGTGCATCAACAAGGTATTTTACATTATAGCCACCAATCATTGTAGAGAGAATTTCGATGGCTTTGGTTTTGTCAATTAAAGGGCAATTTGCAGTTCCATTTAATATTTTACCCAAAAAATCTGCTTTAGTCTCTGCTGCCGGATCAACACCTGGTGAAATCCTTTGAGTAAAAAGATCCATTAAAAAATCTTCTTGCCCTTTTTCAGGATTTTCCAATAAATTGCATAGCTCTGCTGCTTGTACCGAATTTAAGGGTAATGCAGGTATCCCCATTTCTTTTCTTTCTGCTTCGTGCTTTAAATAAGCATTCATTATTTCGCTGTTCATATCTTATATTGTTAAATTGATAAATTGTTCCATTGTTAAATTACTGATAATAAATATGCTGACTAATGATTAATGACCAATGACTCGAAACATCACTATTGACTTAACACTAGAGACTGCCCACTGATTCTTTCTGCAAAAATATAAATATTTAACTAATTATATTAATTTAATAGGCACATAAATTCATTATACATATATTTTAATGGATTTAAATATCTACATGTAAAAACACTTTATAAATAATCATTTTTTTTTGTGTTAATAATTTTTCATTAACATGCTTGTTTCTTAACTTTGGGCAAAATTAATATTATGGCTGCGCCACAAAGTTTATTAAAAGAAAATTTCAGGATTTCGATTGATTCTATCAGGTCTAACCTGCTTAGATCAATACTTACCATATTAATTATTGCTATTGGTATTATGGCTCTGGTTGGTATTTTAACGGCTATTGATGCAATAAAAAATTCGATAAGTAGCGAGTTTATGCGCATGGGAGCCAATACTTTTACTATTGAAAGCCGTGGTATGCGTGTTCAAATCGGTAAAAACCGTTATCGTGCAAAAAACCATGCTAATATTACTTTCAGGGAAGCACAACGGTTTAAGAAGGAGTTTAATTTTCCAGCAATAAGCAGTGTTTCTATTTTTGCTACCGGAATTGCCACAGTAAAGTACCATTCGGAAAAAACTGACCCAAACGTACGGGTACGAGGTGTTGATGAAAATTTTATGCAAGCTGGTGGTTATGAGCTAGATAAGGGACGCAACTTTACTGAAACAGAAATACAAAACAGTAGGAACTTAGTAATTGTTGGTAGTGAAATTGCGAGCAAACTTTTTAAAAAAAATGTAGACCCGATAAATAAAATTATTTCAATAGGTGGCAAACGCTACAAAATAATTGGTTTGTTAAAATCGAAAGGTGCAAGTATGGGGTTTAGCGATGATAGATCGTGTATGTTACCCGTTACAAATGTACGCCAGTATTTTTCAAGGCCAAGTATGTCGTTTACAATTAGTGTGATGCCATTAAGCCCACAATTATTAGATATTGCAACCGGCGAGGCCGAAGGACTTTTTAGGATAATAAGGCGATTGGAAGTTTCGGACGAAACAGATTTTAATATATCAAAAAGCGATAACCTGGCACAAATGCTACTCGAAAACATTAAGTTTGTAACTATTGCAGCAACCATTATAGGTGTAATTACATTATTTGGTGCCGCAATCGGTTTAATGAACATAATGTTAGTTTCTGTATCTGAAAGAACCCGCGAAATTGGTACAAGAAAAGCAATTGGGGCAAAATCAAGCATAATTAAGCAGCAATTCCTGTTTGAAACAATAGTTATTGGTCAACTAGGTGGGATTTTAGGAATTATACTGGGTATTGTAATTGGTAATTTAGTTGCACTGTCAATAGGTAGCCCGTTTATTATACCATGGGTTTGGATTATAGGCGGGGTTGTTTTATGTTTAATCGTTAGTTTAGTATCAGGTCTGTTACCAGCCGTAAAAGCCTCAAAACTTGACCCGATTATTGCCTTGCGGTATGAATAGAATAGCTTTAAATGGGCTGTGTTTTAGCGTTATTTTTAACAGGACACAGTTGGTGCATCAGGGGGTTGCTTTGGGCTTCGCCCGCGCAATGACGGGCTTTAAATGGAGTGTGGTGTAGGGCTTACACCCTACGCTATTATATTACACACCTTTTTGAGCTTGATTCTAAAATAAAACAAGACGTATTTTTTTATTTAATATGACATTATTCCAATAAAACCCAAGCCAAACCTTCGCTAAATGTTTTTGCCCTTGAATATTTTGCTTGTATCACAAGCTCGAATTGGCGGTTCAAATAACCTGTTTTACCATTTATATTGGTAAAAGGCAATAAATCCCCCTGTTTTGCCGATGAAACATGTTTATAGTTGGTGGTATTTATTATTTTAAAATCTGCATCAAAATAGTCTTTTTTTGAATCGAACAACGATTTGTGTTCTTTGTTTGGATAAACACCCATATAAAACCCGTCTTTTTTATAATCGGCATAAACTGTCTTATATTTAAAATCTATAAGAATTTTCCCCGTAGTGTCAATCAAACCTTTTAGCCTGTTTTTTTCAACAATTGCGTAACCATCTTCGTTAAATGGCTTTGCTTTGTCGTAAATAGGTTTTATAACAAACACGTTTTTCATATTTAACCAGCCCCAACCGTTACGGATTGATTTCGTAAAAACCCTTATTAAATTGTGGTTATACCCTTGGATATTACCTTTTGATGTTTTAAAAACAATTTTCCCTGTTTTGTCAACTAATACAGTCCTGCCTTGAACTTGGGCCCTGGCAAAACCATTGTGAAAGCTGCTTGTACCCGATTGTATAAATTTCAATGGTATTATTTCCTCACCTTTTTTATTGATAAACCCATATTCGCCTTTTATTGAGTTGTAATCGCAAACTGAGGCTAGACCTTCGCTAAAAACACTGGCGCCCAGATATTTGCAAGGAATAACTTCTTTGCCTGTAATATCTATAAAACCCATTTTAGAATTTTCATAAACAGCACAAATATCTTTTTGGAAAGAATAAAAAGAACCTGTTTTTTTATATTTTTTAGTTGGTATTATATTGCCTTTTTTATCGATTAAACTATAGTAGTCCTGATTTTTAAATTTAACCCATGTTACAGGGGCACTAAAATCCTGTGCTTTTTTTAAGTTGCATTCAATTACAACCCGCCCGGTTTTATCAATAAACCCATAACCGGTTATCCATTTATTGTTAACTAGGGTGTGTTTATAAACTTTTGCCAAACCCGAATGAAAATCATAAACATTTATAGCTTTAATAGTAAAAACGGTTTCGCCTTTTTCGTTAATACATGCCCATGTTTTATTTTTGGCCGTAGCCGATATTGATAACAGGATAAATAAATTTAATACTAAAGTTTTCATAGGTGTGTGATTTTATATGTTAGATTTATAATAAATTATTGATGTTTTGTAATTTAATTTACCCCTGGGTTTTACTATGGTCAAGTCAAATTAAACCTAGCAAGTTTGAATTAATTAATATTCTGTAATTAGCTGTGTTACAGGAGATTTAACAAATACAAACCTGCTAGGTTAGCCTCATACCATGCTTGCCTTGACACTAGGGTAAAACAAGTTTTGCTTTTGTTTTTGCAATTTGGATGGTAGCCATTGCACCCGAATTAAATTTCAAAAAGTCAGATTGTATACCATCGCTAAAAATAATACCATTTTGTGGCATATGCGATTCAATTATTAGTTCTTGTCCAGGGTAAATAATGCCGCTTGCTATTTTTATTTGTGATGTTTTGCTTAAAAAAGGTTCCCTTACCACAAAAACCAGCTTTTCTTCGTCCATTGGTATGGGCTGATAATTGATTTTTTCAATACCATGAAAGGTTGAATGGATACTGTTGGCCATATTAAAAAGCGAGCTTAACCAACCTGTTGATCCTGCCCCGGTTGAAACAATAATACCACTTGAGGAATGGTTTTCGCTTTGTCCGTTAAATGAAATTTCATACCTAGCAGAAGTATGTGAGCTTGGGCCAATAAAAAAATCGTTGAATGCGAGCAAACGCTGGCCATCGTTTAACTCGGTTTCAGCCATAGTAACCATTTTGTTGTTATAGCTGCCGTTAAGTACATTATTTACTGCTTGAATAAAATCAGTGGTTGTAAAAGGTAACAATATCCCATCATATCTTGCAGGGTCGGGGTTTACAGCTAGAATGGGGATATTTTGTACATATTTGGCAGTATTGGCAACCAAACCATCTTGCCCAATTACGATGACCAAATCTTTTTCTGAAAATATATAACTTGGGAGGTGTTCCTGTTCTACGATTTTAAATTTCAGTTGTTTTTTTACTTCTTTTTGTACAAGGTTAAATGCATCGTAAAAATTTCGGTGTTCTATTTCATAAGGCGAAAAGCTGGCATCATAGTCATGTGGGGCAATTTTCATTTTTTTACTTGCTTTTTTTGCAGATCTTTGAATATCGAATGACTTTTTTTGCTGTTTTACATAAAATTTTGCCTGCTCAACGGTATTAAAGCGTTCAGTTAATTGCTCTAAACGTGTTTTACTACGTACAATAATTATATTTTCAATATCGTTCATTTTTTTTATTTGCTCTTCAATATTTAAAAGTGGCCCATAATACTACCTTATCACTGCATTTGTTACCTTTGTTGCCTTTGTCCCTCAGGGTCTTCAATTAACGAGTCTAATAAATTTGGGGTGATATTTAAATTGTTAATATTTTGCGCATTTTCTGCTAATTCCCTGAAAGCCAGAGCAATATTTAGTTTAGGGTTGCCACCACCCGGGTTTATTGCCATCAGGGTTTTCCAGTCCATTTCTTTATATGGCAACAATGTTGCTTCCAGCCTATATTTTTCGGCATCTGCTTGTTTTTTCTGGTTTTCAATTTTTAAACCAATAAGGTTTTTGTTTTGCTCTTCGACCGAAATATCAGCTTCAACTTTCATTTCGCGCAATTTTCTGTCGTTTCCTGCTTTTAAAACCTGCGATTCATTTTTCTTTTCTGCAATCTGCTTTTTCTTTTCTTCAACTGCTATTTCAGTATTTAACTGGCTTTCTTTTATTTTCCGTTCTTGTTCAACGGCAAAATTCCTACGCAGGTAAATTGCCTCGTCAGCCTCTTGCTGCAATGCCTCACGAGTTGTAGTTTCAAGGGCTTTGCTCATTTCAGGGCTAGGTTTTACCGCTATAACATTTACTGCCAAAACTTCAACACCTAATAACAAAACAGCCTCTGATACTTGCAAACCTTCCTGTATTTTATGTTCGATGTTTTTGGCATTTACAATTGCTTCTTTCAATATTAAACTTTGTATAAAAGAAGATGTTGCTGTTTGCGCTTGGTTTATTAAACGTTGTTTTAGTTTTTCATCGTCCTCGTTATTATAATCACCATCAGCATCAACCGTAAAATCCAATAATTCGGCAAGTTGCTTTGGGTTTTTTATTTTATATGTAATTTGCCCTTGTATGCTTATTTTTTGGAAATCGCCTGTCGATTCGTTAAAAATAAACTGTAAATCATTACTACCCATTGGTATAGCAACAATTGATGAATTAAACGAAGTATAAAAAAATGACAAACCTATGCCTTCTTTAACAATTTTCCCATTTTTATAATGTATTACGTGGGTCATTGAATCAAACTTAATATATTTTATCCCAAACATAGACTTGAATTTTAGATTAATGGTTTTTAAAATTAGAATTTATGTTAATAACTAGTAAATA
>NBLH01000236.1 GCA_002084525.1 Bacteroidetes bacterium 4572_117
CCTGTTTATAGTTTTTCTGTACTATCCATATATGTTATTTTCAGAATACTGCAATCGCCTATCCCACAGCAACATAGGGCGTTTTTGGGTTCGTTGTGGGTGTCGGTTGGTTTAGTTGTGATTACTATATTGTTGACAGTTCGCTTGTACTACGGTTATAGTTTTTATCCTAATTTAAATAACCCACTAAATACCACCGTTAAATTTATGGAGGTGCATGATAAATTGCCACGTATATTATTGCTGGATGGTATTAGGGAAACCGCCTTTATTGAACCTGCATTATATTTTGGTTTGGTTTATAGTGGTGAATTAAAGCATGATTATGTCAAGTATTTTACAAAATTCAAATAATAAAGGGCTGTTTAACTGGAACAATAATGTTATGCACGAGGAAGTTCTCAGTAAATTTCCTGAAATCCTTGTTTATGCAAGGGACAGAGATACATTAAGGATTTCAAAGTCGCTAAAAAGTATATTGAAAAACATGGGGGCGTATGTATCCTTATCAAAAATATATTTGAACAACGAGACTAACGAACACTTATACCGACTAAAGATTGATACAAGTGCAGTTAGCAAACTTATTGGATTAGAAAAAGAGGTTTTTTGCGATATGGAAATAGTTGACTATGAGGGGAAATCATTTTTAGATATAAGTAGGCAACACCTTTTTAAAGGAGCAGGGCAACAAAGTGTAAGGCGCAGTGTATCAGGTAATAGTTCAATAAAAATAGGAATGGATGCACCATATGGTATGGAGACTTATTTGACGGTTACTGAAGGGGGATTTGTAAAAATACAGGTTTGGCGTTATTCGAACAATAATGCAGGGATGATTGTTGCCTCATCAAGTAAGGCTTCGGTATTTTATAAAGGTAGTTCATCAGTTATCAAAAAGGAAAGTAATGGTTGGGGATTATTAGAATTGTCATTTTATGTACCTGAAGGGTTACCAAATAATCAGCTGAAAATATATTTATGGAACAATGGAAGGGGTGATGTTTATTTTGATAACTTATGTATTAAAGAATATAAGGGAAATTCTGCTAATAGGTAAGCCATGTTATTTTAAAAATATTCAGGAATAACTATACTTTGAATGATTAAATTGTTATAATAAACGTCTTAAATAAATATGGAAAGTTTATACCCGTCCGACCGCTTGAGCGGTGGTACGGATATGTTCCGCAAAATAATACATCGCTTGTTGCAATGATACAAATTGCTGATAGTCAGCATGAAACGTATTCACGAAAGTTTAATTTTAAGCTGTTTCTGGTGTAAGCCTGAGCGGATGGCGATTGCGAAACAAAAAACCCTTTCAAACGAAAGGGTTTTTTTTGTTGATTATTTGTTTGCAGCCCACTTACGTATTTCTGTCCTGAACCATTCATCGGCCTCGTCGGTCCATTTGTAATTGTCACGTACATAAGCCATAGTGTCTTTTTCAATGTCGGTGTATGTGTCGCCATCTTTTACTTTTGCTAATAAATCTTCAGCATCTTTTAAAGAAATTCGGCCATCGCCTGCACCTGCAATTGCTGCATCGGCGGCTTCAAGCAAATCACCATCATATTTTTTTCCGTCAATAGTTTTGTAATAACCCATAGTTTTATTTTTTTTAGAAATTTAGAATTAAACAAATTTAATAATTAAAATTAATTTGGCACGTTCAAGTTGTAAAAGTTGTTTTGAGTGGTACTCTTTTCTTGAATTAAGTTCGAGCTTATAAGCTATAAACATACCTACAATATTTATAAAAATCAGGAAAAAGCTATTTACCATATTTAATAAAAACGGTGTACTAAACAGGCCAAATGATAATATTACATATGAACTTACAACAACGATTCCGGCAAAACTTGCCCATATGAATCGTTGTTGTAAAAAACCATAATTCATAATAACAACAAGGACAACCCCCGGGAAATAATAATTGCTAAAATCTGTAGGTGCCAGCCACATCATTCCCAATACCACAAAAGCAGAAGCTACAACTAAAATTGCCGACATTAACTGCATGAATTGCTTGAAAAAATCCAAGAAGCTCATAATGAGCAGGATAAGTAGCGAGGGTATAACTATTATGGAGCGTATTGTCCAATATTTGTTTTTAAAATCGGGTATTAAGGCTACATCAAGTATCCCAAATAGGGAATAAATAATCAATACGGAGAATAAGGCAAACCTAATTTGATTCAAAGATTTTATAGCATATTCTTGCAAAAAATGCTGTTCAAGCACACTTTCTTCACCTTTGAAGGCCAACGTTACAGGATTAATCCCAAATCTCCGAATATCACGTTCTTCAAGATTTGATTGATTTATTCCACCAAGCATGATTAATAAGTTAAAGAGGCAACAAATGATTTACTAATAATACAAAGCTAATAATAAATAGTGAGCTGGCAAAAACAATAAACAACGATATTATTGCAGGTACTTGTCCATGTTGTTTAATAAATCGTTTATGTTAAAAGGTTTTGTTACGAATGAATCGCAGCCGGCTTCTTCCGATTTTTCTATTTCGCCCGGCATGGCATAGGCTGATACGGCCATTATTGGCAAGTTACTTTTTAAAGTTTTTATTTCTTTGGTAGCTTCAAACCCGTTTAATTCCGGTAATTTAATGTCCATCAGGACCAAATCGATTTCTTTGTTGTTTTTCACCATATCAACAGCCTCAAGTCCATTTTTCACTAATATCGTTTTTGCCAAGGTGTCTTTCAAAACAGAATCAAGTAGTTTGAAACTCAAGGGGTCGTCTTCAACGATTAAAATTAATTTCCCCCCCCAGTTAAAATTGTTGTATTTTGTTGCTGTATCATTGTTTTTTGTGCCATTAAGTTTTTCAACAGGTATTTTAAAATAAAAACTCGATCCATTGCCGGGTTCGGAGTCTACCCAAATTTCACCATCAAGCAAATTGATAATGCTTTGCGAAATAGCCAGCCCTAAACCGGTACCTTTATAATTTCTGGTATAAGTATCTTCAACTTGCCCAAAACGTCGGAATATAATATCTTGTTGTTTTTTAGGGATACCTATCCCTGTATCTTTGGTGTGAAATAGGATATTGTCCCCGTTAAGGAAATTGTAGCCAAACTCAATTACGCCCTCGTCGGTAAATTTGATAGCATTGCTTAAAAAGTTTGTCAACACCTGTTTTAGCCTTAATTCGTCAGAATTGATAATTGTGTTTTCAGAACCCTTCGGGATGTTTAGTGTTATTTTTGTTTTATCGTTGTTCGATTGCTCTAGAATTGTTTGGAACGACACAAGCAATTCGTTCATCATCAGATTGATACCAAAAGGTTGTTTCCTTAATTTAAGCTGGCCTGCCTCAATTTTTGCGATATCGATTATATCATCAATCAAGCTAAGCAAGCTATTCCCGCTTTGTTTTATGTAACCAAGAAACTCTACCGCTTTTGTGTTTATTTGCAGCTTTTTTATTAAAATATCGCTAAAGCCTATTATGGCATTCATTGGCGAACGTATTTCGTGCGACATGTTTGCCAAAAACACCGATTTTGCCTTATCTGCTTGCTCTGCCCTTTCTTTTTGTTTTATTAACGATTTTTCGGTTGCTTCTAAATAAATATTTTTTTTGCTAAGGTCTTTTATCGCCTTCACACGGAGCCGTAATAACCAAGCTATTATAATTATTAAAATTGTTGCAACAAACAATAATGCGGCCACAGAAACCGTATATTTTTTTTGGTTTACCAATGCTTTCTGTTCAATCCTTTTTTCTTCTTCAAGCTTTTTTATATGTTCATCTTTATCTTTATTGTCGAGTTTAATGCGCATTTCGTATAGCTCGTTGTTATATCTTCTAAGTGCAATCGAGTCCTCAAGGGCACTATATACTTTATAATATTTAAAAGCCGATTCAAAATTGCCGGCAGTTTCATAAACTAGCGATATTTCTTTATTTATTTTTGATAAAAGATGATAGGGGGTTCTACTATTTGCAATTATTAACGATTTATTTAACAGTATTTTAGCTTTTTTAAGATTATTTGTTTTGCGATACACCATGGCAAGCATAACGGAAGACTCGATAATACCTAACTGATCGTCAAGTTTTTCCTTTATTTTAATCGATTTTTGATAAAACAGGCTTGCATTTTCAAAGTCATTTTGTGATTCATAAACTTCAGCCATGTTGTTGTATGAAATAGCAATGCCTTTTTTAAAATTGTTTTTTTTATCAATTTCAAGCGATTTTATATGAAAGTTTAGAGCCTGCTTGAAATTACCAAGTTCTTTATGCACTTTACCTAAATTATTGTATACCTCCGATATGTTTATTGTATCGTTCACCGAAATAAGTACAGCGAGGGCTTTTTCGTAATAAACTAGGGCATCGTCGTAACTATCTAAACAATAGAATATTACACCTATGCTGTTTAAAGCATCAGCTTTCCCTTTTTTGTCATCAATTTGTTTCGCTATTTGCCATGCATCCAAATGCTTGCTTAAGGCTTCGTTGTATTTTTCAAGCTGCAAATAAACTCCACCGATACGGTTTTTTAAGCCTACTATTTTTACTGAGTCGTTTTTATAAATTGCCAATTGTAAAACATCTTGCAAGTATGGGACAGATAACTTAAATTGTTGTTTCTCGATATAAATATTTGCTAATAAAAGCCATAGGTTTTCATCTTTAACATTGTTGATGCTATTTAGGTTTTGTGCAAGATTAGCATATTTTAGGGCGCTGTCGGGCTTGGTTTTTACAAAATATTGCGAAATTTTGATATATATATCAACTCTTTTTTCGGTATCTGCGCCATTTAGTTCGGTTTTTAGACTGTCAATTGGCGTTGCAATGATAAATACATCACAAATAAAAACAAAAATGAGGGTAAATATGCTGCAAAATTTATTCATTAATATTAAATGTTTTTTGACAAATATTGCAAAAATTAAGCCGTAAAATATCTGTAAGCAAAGCAAATTTTAAAAAACTTATTAACTTTTTTATTGTTGACTTTCATTTGGGAATTTGAAAATACGGTATGGCTTGCAAAGTTTTTAAACTTATAAAATATACCTTTTCAAAACCAATTAAAAAAAAATATACAAAAACGGTTTAGTTTAAAATATTTTACCTATATTTAAGCCAACAAAAATTAAACATGGCAACCATAATAAACCAAAAACTAACAAAAACATTAAGCTTTATGCAAAAGCAAAAGCTCGCAAATACCCAATTTGTAGAGAGAGACTCAATGTAGACTTGGTTTATGCGGGCGGCAGCGAAACAAAAACCCTAGTCGAATTAGTCCCGATAAGCGTAAGCGGACGGGAGAGAGTTATAAGCGCATATTTTACCACAGCCTGTTATATTACAAGCATAAAATTATAAGTTTTTATGCCAAAAAACTTGTTTGCATACACAAAATATTATACAAAAACACACTTGTTAAATTGCAGTTTTGGTAGCTCCCCTTTTTGGGTAGCTGCTATTTGATAAATCCTTGAACCTGCAAGCTATCAGATCGCTTATCTGTTGATAATAAGTGTGTCAATTAATTTACCTTACACCTTACACATTTAGTTATTCGCTGATTATTAGGGGATTGAAGACATGCCAGTGGGTCTTATTAAAAAATATAATTAATCATAAAAAAGAATTAAATAAAAACAAAAAATATAATAAAATGAGGAAAAAAATTAGAAATATTGCAACTATATTGTTAATTGCAGTTGCAGTTGTTGGTAATACAGCTGTTGTATTTAATAAAAGTGAAACAAGAGAAAATTTTTCTAATAATACATTAATAAGCACAGCATCAGCATGGTGGTGGGATTATGAAGAACCTTGGGGTGGTGGAGTACCGCTTTATGATAAATATACTGCTAATTGCCCTGAACCTTTTGATGATGAAGAATATGTCAGTTGCCTTTCAGGAATGGATAATTGCACAAAAGTAAAGCGCCCAAAATAATAACTATTATAATATAGGTTGATGCTATTGTATATTTTGTTTCTTGTTTGAGGCAAAATATACATTAAACATTTATGATATGAAAAAAATAATATTTGTGTTTGAGTCTAAAAATATTCAAAAAATAATAATCCCCGAGAATTATAACAATTTATTACAAATTGATTCAATTTTTGAGAAAATTACTGCAATCCCTCTAGAAACCAATAAAAATTGCCTTTTAACATCAGTTTTTAAGCTCACAGTTAGGGATAGTTTCGTTTTTATTCAGAACCGTATGGATAATTTATATGTTTTTTCACTCAATTCAGGAAAGTTTATCAAAGAGATTGGTAAAAAAGGAAAAGGACCGGGAGAGTTTATAGAATTAAGAGATTTTGATATAGGGGAAACAGGTGATATCTATATTCTAGATTATAAAAAAATTCTCAAATATACGAAAAATGGTGTATATGTTAAGAAATACATGTTTGAATTTACACCTGATAGTAAAATAAGATGTAACCCAACACAATTTGGATTATCGAATATAGAAAATTTTCATATATGGGGGGGGAGTATTGGAATAAAAAACAACGATGATAATAATCTTTTCCTAATGTATAAAATAAATGATAAAGCTGAGGTTGTGGCTCGGTATTTTCCTGTAAATCACACATATACAACCCATTACAATCAATTTAGCAGATTTTCAAACCATTACAATCTACAACCATGGTTTGGTAGTAATAATATATACAGTGTGGATGATAATGGTGTTAGCTTAAAATACTCTATTGATTTTGGTAAATTAACAATGAACGAAAATATACCAAAGAACTTTAAAATTTCAACTAAATATAAAAAAGAAATAAAGGGGAAATATGCAAATTCAATTAGAAATTTTATAGAGACTAAAGATTGGATACATTTTAGGTTTAATTATAAAAAATCAGTATACGTATATTATTCAAAAAGGACAAAAAATATATTTACTTATATGCCAGAAAAGAAAGAATCCCAAATAATTAAAACATATATGCAAAATTATTCATCATCTGATAATACTCTCATATCACTTATCGAGCCAAGAATTATTATAGAAAATATTGAAAAAATGGATTCACTGAGCGATATTGAAAAAAACTTCAAAAAATCTCTAAAAAAAACATTAAATAAAACATCTGAAAATGATAATCATATATTGATTAGGTGTAAAATGAAAAAATATTAACAACTATGAAAAACAAAATGATTTATTATGGTGTTATTGCATTGCTTATTTTAAATATCTTGCTTGTTAATATATTATACAGAAAAAACAGGAACAATTCCTTTTTAAATAACAAATTAGTACAATTGAAAACAAGAGAGCATTATAAAAATCTTAAAAATAAGCATTATTTAAAAGTAATAAGTTGGATACAAAAAGCTAATCAAATCAGTTTAGCCCCAAACTTAAAAA
>NBLH01000237.1 GCA_002084525.1 Bacteroidetes bacterium 4572_117
CATATGCCAATAAATGAGGCAGGTTGCCATGTTAAATTTGTTGACAATAATTTTGTTGTTGATAAAGGTTTTGATAATCACCCTGTTGTAATGGTAACATGGTTTGGTGCTAAAGCTTATGCTGATTTTTATGGTTATAGGCTCCCTACTGAAAAAGAGTGGGAAAAAGCAGCTAGGGGCAACGATACCAGGTCGTACCCATGGGGTGAAGGTATTGGTGGTTATATTACAAATTATAGAAGCGATAAAAATACTTTACAAAGGTTGGTTGGTGGCAAAAAGACTAGAACAACCCCTGTTGGGTATTATAATGGTCAAACTTACTCAAAAGGGAAAGGTAGAAATGCCAGAGATTTTGTTACTAAAAATAATAAAAGCCCCTATGGACTTTATGATATGGCAGGAAATGTTTGGCAATGGACAGGTGATGATTATGCTGATGTACATTACAGATATATGCGTGGGGGAAGTAGTTTTAACAATTATGAATATAACTTAGTTGTTTGGGCAAGAAATAGTGCCGGTCCTGATTTTTACAATATTAACATAGGTTTTAGATGTGCTAGGGATGTGAAAAAAGAAAAACCTGTTATAGAAGCTGACAAAATTGAAGAAGAGGAGCCAAATAATCCTGAGGCATCGCAGGATAAAGATGTATATTAAGGTAAAAAACATACTTAAAGGGCTAGTTAAGCCCATTCCTTTATTAAGTTATTGGTTTTTATGTGCTATGTGAAGCAAAACCTGGCAGGTTTGAATTAGTTTAATGTTCTGTAGTTATCTACATTACCGAAAATTTAGCAAACGAAAACCTACCAGGTTTAGGTAACATCATGTTTTATTCGACACACTAATTGCCAGTTGCTAATTGTTGTTATTATGGTAAAGAAATTGAAAGCATATTGGAAACTTATAAAAAGTTTACAGACTTTTTTGTTACTTCTAACCGGGATAACAGGTTTTATAAGCAGTAGATGCCCATATACAAGTTTGGATTTGATGCTGTTGATGATTATTAGTTTATTTTTAGCTATTAGCGGGACAACGATATTCAATATGGTATTTGATAGGGATATTGATTCTAAAATGAAACGGACACAGAAAAGGCCTTTGCCTATGGGTGAAATTACTACAAAAGAGGCTATTGTTTTGGGAATAATTCTTACAGTAGTTGGTCTGGCAATTGCTTTTTATCTATCTTTACTTTACGGTTTAATTATTTTAGCCGGTCTTTTTATTGATTTTGTTATTTATACAGTATGGCTTAAACGTATTTCTGCATGGTCAATACTTTGGGGTGGTATTTCTGGTGGAATGCCTATACTTGCTGGCCGGGTTTTAGGGGTTGGGGAAGTTGATTTAACAGGTATCCTTTTGGCTGCTTCAATTTTATTTTGGATACCAACACATATAATGACATTCAATATAAGGCATTTTGAAGATTATAACAATGCAAAAATTCCTACTTTTGCTTCAAAATACGGGTTTCAAAATACACGATTAATCATTTCATTATCAACAATCTTATCATCTTTGGCTTTTGTTTTGGGTGCATTTGTTTTAGGATTAGAGTGGGGTTTTATACGTGTACTGATAATTTTAGCGGTTATAGCCTTAGGTTTTGCTGTAAACAGCATATTAAAACCTAATGACAAAACTAATTTCAGGGTCTTTAAAGTTGCGTCGCTCTATATGGTGGCCGCTATGTTTATTATTGCACTAGGATCTATTTATTTATAAAATGTTATGCCAAAAGTTAACAAAAATATTTTAATACTGATTTCCGGAATCCTTTGGACAGGTGTAGGAATTTTGCTAATGAAAATAGCCTCGAAATGGTTTAATTTGCTTATTGGAAATGAGTTGATATATGCAATAATCGGAGGTATTATACTTGGAACCATGATTTCGTATTTCGGCTTTTCTAATTTAGCACTAAAAAATATTGAAAGGATTAACTTTTACAAAGACAAAGTTTGTATGTGGGCATTTCAAAAATGGCAATCATACATTTTAATTATTTTTATGATAAGTTTAGGTATTTTTATGCGAAAAAGCTCTTTTATGCCTAAATTTATACTTACTCCTATGTATATTGGGATCGGATTTGCTTTATTTACTGCAAGTTTTAAATATTACATATTCCTTTTTAAATTAAGATATAAAAAAAGTAAAAATGAAGCTTAAATTAAAAAGGGTAAACCTGGTTTTATTTACTGGTTTTATATGGCTTTGGGCTGGGTTTGCATTATTGCACAGAGCTTACACCTGGATTAGCTTACTAACAGAAAACCAGTTATTGATTTCAATTGTGATAGGGCTCATTTTAGCATTTATTAAAATATATTTTATTTTCTACAAACTCACAACCAGCAATATACAAAGAATATACAATTTCATAGATGAGAATGTTAGTATCTTAAAATTTCATTTGGTAAAAGACCAGATATTAATTGTTTTAATGATTTTGTTCGGGAGCTTATTACGTAATGCTCCATTTATCCCAAAAGTTTTTTTAATGCCTATTTATCTGGGTATTGGCCTTGCAATGCTGTATTCTGCCTCACTTTATTTTATGTTTTTCATTAATAATTATAAGTCAGGCCTAAAAGCTAAAAATTAATTTTATAATTCTAATTTGATAATATTTGAAAGAATATCAATAATATAGAAGTGCCTGTCCATAGAGTCGAGAGTTTGAGCTAGAAAGTTTGAATGCAAGGCGTGCGACAAAGCTAAACCACAGAATACTAAAGTATTTGAGGGTTTAGATTTTGAGCAACAACGCAGAAGTCGGACTTTATAGACAAACTCTACTTATACTACCCAGAGTTTACATATAAAAAAGCACTGGTGCTTATTAGCACAGGTTTTTATCCTCAATTGTGTCATATATACATGTATACATATTGATAATCAAATTTCCCATCCTAAAAATTTTGATATGAAAAAAATAATATTTTCTGTAGGTTTGTTTTTTGTAATAAATAGTGTTTTTGCCCAAGTTGGTGGTTTGTCTGCATCAAAATTAGGTACTTTATGCACCGAGACTGTCCCGGCACAAACAATTGAATTTGAACCATTTTTTAGCTTTGCTTCATCGTCTCGTGTTTTCGATAAAAAAGGGGATGTACAAAATTTGTTTGCAACTAATGATAGCTCTCAATTTTTTTCTGAACCAGGTTTTAGGTTTAGCTATGGCTTAATGAAAAACCTTGAAGTTGGAGTTTCAATCCCAACAGATATCAGCACCGTTAGTTTTGGGGCCAAATATAAATTACCTTTTAAAGGGAAATTAACTTTTGGTTTGCTTGTGGGCTATAATAGCATTGTAGGTAACGATATTTACGTTAGAAGAAATGCCGCACATGAAACAAGTTCATCTATTGGTGGAGGTATAATATTGACTTATGAATTTTCTGATAAATTTAGCTGTGATTTTAATGCCCAATATCATAAACACTTAAATAAAACAAGTGCTGGGCATGATCAGGGTATGTGTTTTAGTACAGATTTTGGTTATTATTTTATTGAAAATGTAAATTTTATAATAGGGATGAATTATTTCTTTGAGGACTATGAAGTTTTTGAGGATAATTCACGTTTATTTACATTTAACCCAGGGATTGCTATTGAAAAAGCAGAGAATTTTATCCTAGTATTAAATTCCCCGATTGATTTATTTGGTAAAAATGAATATAAATCTGTTGGTTTTGGTCTTGCTTTAACTATAATATTAGATTGATAGATGGCAATTGATAGATGGCAAGTAGATCCAAAAAAGAGCCATTCAAAATATTGAATGGCTCTAACTTAATAAAATAATTATAGACATTCTGACTTATCGTAAACTGCACTGTCAGACATTGACCATTTTCCAATGACTAATTTCCAATGACTTTGTGCGACAATTTCAATTTACGGAACAACCCTTGTTATGTTCAGATAATCAGATTATGGGTCAGGAGTTATGAATTAACACTCTCTTATTTGCCTAATTCTATCTCAGTTACTTCATCGCCAATTGTCTGGCTTGCTAAATTATCGCATTCGCCATTACCATAATCGATAACAATAGTTTCAGAACCTTCAATATTAATGGTTAATTCACCGCTAACCGGGAACCTACAACCAAATATATACTCTAAAGGTATTGTTATTTCGGTTGTAAATGCTAAATTTTCCTGGTTTACTCCATTGCCACCACCGGTAACCATATAAATATCGTCAGCAAATAGCCATGTATCTCCACCTTCAACTAATTCGCTAAACCTTTCACATTGCCATGTGGCGGCGGTACCATCTTCGTACGAAAGTTTACCATCAGTCATTTTTCTGGCCCATGTCATGTTTTCAGCGTCATTCAAACCTGTATTTTCAATTGTTTTAATACCCTCAAGCTGCACATCGTTTACATAAAAACCTTGATATGTAATTGTACGTAACGAGCCCTCGTTTC
The DNA here is from genome assembly GCA_002084525.1 of Bacteroidetes bacterium 4572_117. GTDB lineage: Bacteria > Bacteroidota > Bacteroidia > Bacteroidales > NBLH01 > NBLH01. Next base: position 4,460 of record NBLH01000237.1, read on the forward strand.
TCCAATGGTCGGTTAAAATAACATTAATTACACCCCTGCGTAATACACCATTAAAACTTTCACAATTTTCAGTACCGAAATCAAGTGTCCAGCTTCTTGGCCAAAAAGCACCATCTTCGTTTTCATTTATCGTCCTGGTAAAGCAAGCATTTAATAGTTCAACTTCTGTTTTAGTACTGTTGTCACTTGTCGCTTCTTCTGCGTCTTCAGTATTATACAAATCGGTGATACTTAAAATTGATTGCACCGTTTCATCATTTGTTTTAATGATGTCCGTTTCGGTTTGTTCACACGAAGCTAAGAATAAGCCCCCAATAATTAATCCTGCTACTACTAATTTAATTGTTTTCATAATTTAAAAATTTAGTTTATAATACTTTATCTGAATAATGAAACCATACTTAAAATGATAGTGTATAAATCAACAACTTTTTTGAAATATTTATATGCTTTTGGGTAGTCTTTTTTGCCGTAATATATTAGGCCTAAACGATAACTTGCAACTGTATTATTTGGCGAATTTACCAATATCTTTTTGTATAGGGCTATTACTTCGTCCCATTTCCCAATGGCTGCTTTTGGATAAATTAAACCGAATTTTGCTTCTTCGGAATATGGCATCAGGTTTACTGCTTTTTGATAATGTGCAACTGATTCTGTGAAAACACCTGCTTGATAGTTTAACCAACCTAAACGTAAATTAATTTCATAAGATTTAGCATCGTAAACATTTTTTAATTCTTTTACAGCTTTTTTAAATTCGCCTTGTTTTTCAAGCTCATACGTTTTTTTAAATGCATTTATTACAGCTGTTTGCGCATTTATGTTAATTGAAAAAATTGCAATTAGAAAAATAAATACAATTAGTTTGATTGTTCTTAAAAATTCCATTTTATACCCCCTGTTATTGTTTGATTTTTATAATTTATTTCGTGTTCTACTTCGTTAAGCATGTAAGTGTTTGTTTTTGAGTAGTTTTGATATTTAATGAATAAATTCAATTTGCTTTTAAATAAATATGCGTATGCCAGTAATTCAAACCTGTTTTTTATAACATCGTTGTCGTTATTAACAATAAATGCATTGCTTTCGGTATAATTCGATATGTTACCAAACGTAATTGAGGGTTCAAAATAAACCGGTAAAAGCCTAAATCCTATTGCTTGCTTAATTACCGGTTCGTTTTCCCACTGATTGTTTTTGTTTTCAATTTTGTAACTGGCATTAGTTGATAAATATAAATTGGTATTGGCTAGTGGATACCAAGTAAAATCAATACCCGGCTGAAACTGAAAATCCTCATATAGGTTTGATACAGAGGCGTTTATACCAACTTTAAAGTTTGATATATTTTTTTGTAAACCAAAATAGCCAATAATATTATTTGACACATAGCTTGCTGTTGTATTATTAAATCCACCGGGGCCAGCACCCGGTGTGCCTGAAGATATTGTACCACCTGAAGAAACAATATTCAAGAAATTTGCTGCTAAAACAAGGTTCAACCCATATTGGAATTGATTTTGGTAGCTGAAATAGAATTGATTTTGTTTAATTAACCAGTCGTCATCGGTTTGTTCATTTGAATCGCCAATATCAAACATTGTAGTATTGACTGTAACCTTGCTATAGCCCCATGATAATTTTTGGTTGTTTTTGATTAAGTGTTCTGCCCCAAATGCAAAATATGAATAATCTTTTTTCACATTCTGTTGAAGTAAATCACTTAAGCTTGGTTCAATTTTGTAATTTTCAAAATTTTCAGTCCTAAAACCTATATTAATTGCACTAAATATAGGGTTTACTTTAATCCCAATTTTTGCTTTTAATTTTAATGATAGCTCTTTTGTTAATTTTCTGGCATCGCTGCTCCTCCCTGAAAACAAATATGAATAATATAAGTATTCAGCAATCAAATCATCTTTAGTATTGAGTTTTCGGGCATTTTCAAAAAAAAGTATTGCTTTTTGATATTTTTTCAGTTCATAATATGCAATCCCCATCCTTACTTGTAAATAATAAAAATCAATATCGTTTTTTAGCGAATGTTTCCCTGTTTTAATAAGCTCTTTCCAATCTCCGCTTAGGTACTGGCTGTATGTTTTTTTATCTATATCAGGGTAATTTATGTTTTTTTGTGCCACCACGCTAACTGATAACAGGAGATAAAAGAAGGCTGCTATTATTTTATTAAATCTCATACGTTTAGTAATTTAATATCAATTGAGTCTGTTTTTATTTCTGAGATGCCATTTTTATCAATATTTATATCAAAACCAAGTGATTTTACTCGTTTTTTGAAGAAATATTGGTCCATTCGGCTTTGTAAGCTAATTTTTTCAGGTGCAAGTTCATTGTCTATTTCTGCATATTTTAGTGTGTAATTTAACTTAAAAGCCTGATAAAAAGGTGCAATAAAGTCTTGGAAAACCATTTTTATTTTGCCAATTGCGGCATTTGGCGGGAATTTATCAGTTAATTCCATTGATTTATAAAAACCTAAAGGAATATGGTAAAGTGCTAGGTAATAATAATACAAAGCTGTGTTTTTTTCTCCTGTAAAGCTTTTAAAATAGTGAACATTCCCATCATTAAATAAATGTGCATACGATTTTGTTTGCTTACAAAATATATATGTATTGTTGTAATAATCGGTTTTAATTTCCCAATTTTCAGTTAATGTTACTTTGCCTACTTGTGTAATCTGATATTTTAATTTTTGGCCGGGAATTAAATTAAATGCATTTCTAATTAAATCAGCAATTTCAATATTCGAAACTTTTTCGTTTAGCAAAGGCTTATCATACGAATTAAAATTGTATACGTTTCCATTTGATTTAATAAAATGGTCAATTGGGTAATCAATTGTTTTTGAGCCAATAAATGGTGTTGCCTGCATTTGAAAATGTAAATGGGGGTAAGGTGAGCGGCCTGAATTTCCGCAATGGGCCAAAACATCACCTTTTTTAACAATATCACCTTTTTTTATGTTAATACTTCCTTTTTTAAGATGGCTCAATTGTGTAAATAAATATTCGGCGTGCTTGATTACAATAGAATTACCCCAATTTTGAATCAGGTTAACTTCACCAATTATATTATCTTCAATCCCATCAACTACATCGACCACGGTACCGTTTGCCGGAGCTACAATTATTTTGTTATAACAATGGTAATCTTCAGGGTAATCTCCCGTATTCGAGTATTGACTATCTTTTTTATCAGTAATAATAAAATCCCATGCATATTTCCATTCTCCTTGGTGTGTCAGCTCCCCATTTTCAGCCTGCGAAACACTCCACTCACCACAAAATGGAAGTGAAATTGGCAGGTATTCAAGCCATTTAAACCTTTTTTCGGCCTGTTCATGAAAATAAAGGTTTTTTTCCGGATTATTTAATTGGGTAACTACTTCTTTTAATTTATCTGGCTTTTTAACCCTTAGTTTAAGAAAATAAAGGAACAGAAGCACCACAATATTAAAAGGCAACGAAAAAACCGATAACTGGTATGGCAACAAGAATTTACCTACACTTAATGTAAACAACACAACAATAGGCAATAACAATATTACCCAAAGAAACGAGTATTTATTTGGTACAAGAAAGTGGCCACCAATGGCAATGGCTGTTAAAATATAATTAAATCCAATGTAGGTATATCCATATTGTGTAATATCTACCCCAATAAAATTATAAAAAAGGAAAGCTGTTGTAAAACCCACAATCGATAGCAAAAATGATATCCTGGAATAAATAAGTAAACCAAGTGCAATTAATATCCCGGCCAATAAATTATATTGAAAAAATATTGCCCCCAGCGATAATAAATATGTGTTAATAATAACAGGCCATTCTGTATAGTCGAACCATTGATAAACATCTATTAGGCCTTTTCCGCCAATTTGGTAAAGTTCGTTGGCAACATATATCCCCCTTTCGCTAACCCCTAACTCGGTTAAATCGCGGCTAGCCAAAGCAATCATCCACATACCAATAAGAAATGGTATACTTAGGAATGGTAAATAATACTTTGCAAAAAAACCTTCTAGCGCAATACTTATAATAAATGTGGTGATTGATGCAAAAAACACAATAATCAACAATTCAATTCCCGGGCTAAAGGTAAGCCCGGTACCCAAGCCTACCAACAAACTATTAAAGCCATAAGTGCCCTTATTTATGTTAAATTCGCTAAAACCCAATAAATACGCTATAATAATTGTGCTTAATACCGCAAATAACCCCGAAAGCCCTGCCCAAACATCAAAAAAACTGACAACAAACAATATAGAGCCAAACAGTTTATTATCAGAGAAAAAAACCTGGGAATAACTGTTTATGCTTCCGTTTAAAATAATATTGAGCTTATGTTTATCCATATATTTGGTAATTTATCATTTCGCTTCGCTGTCATTGGTCATTCGCTTCGCTGTCATTGGTAACTGGTCATTAGTAATTAGTCTTTGCTTCGCTGTCAACAGTAACTGGTAATTCATTATTCCGCTCCCATTTATTGTCAACTAATGACTTAATGACCAATGACTATCAATGACCAATGACCATCAATGACCAATGACTATCAATGACCAATGATCATCAATGACCAATGATCATCAATGACCAATGACAATTTATCCCTATATCCACAATTGTTGACCTTCGGGCACTTGTTAATCTTTTGTTTGCCAGTACTGTACCTAAAATATAAGCTGCATCATCAATCATTGCCCTACCTGTTTCCAGGAACAAAGTAGGTAAGTGGTCCGGCTGTATCTCAGAATTAATTATAGCCGATGTAATACTTTCGGCATAATCGTCAAACGATGGGCAAGTGTCTTTACCCGGCAAATATGCGCCTTTAAGTGTGTTTTTTGAGGCAAAACCACCGCCCATATCAATATATTTTATGTGGTGGTTAAATTTACGGTGCACCCTTACTGCCAGTTCAGATAATTTTGAGGCTGCAATACCGTATGCATTTGCTGACAAAATGTAAGTACCAATATGTGTGTGTAAACCTACCAGTTCAAGATTATTTGAAAGCATAATCCTGTTTAGGGCATTCCAAGCCTCGCCGTTTTCGTAATTAAAGCCAAACCTGTCCCATTGCGGATAAATCCCCGTATCCATATTTACACGGATGGCTACTTTTGCTTTAAGTTTTAAGTTCCCGGATATCCTAATAATTGAATAAAGCTCATCAAAGTGGTCAATGTGGATAAACGACTTATTTTCAATTGCTTTTATTAAGTCTGCATCGCTTTTATCAGGCCCGTTAAAAAGAATTTTACCCCCATCTACATCATTTGCAATTGCTTTATCGTATTCAAAGCCCGAAACTACTTCTGCCCACGAACCTTCGCTATGGTATATTTTGCAAACAGCATCTAAATAATTTGTTTTATACGACCATGAGAACTGTATTTTTGGGTACCTTGTTGAAAAAGCCCTGTAAGCCTCGTGGTAGGTGTCCCTAATTTTGCTTTCAGAAAGCACAAATACAGGCGAACCATATCCTTTAATTATATCTTTAACAGGGATGCCTTCTATTTCAGTAATGGTATTAATCCTGGTACTCATCCCAAATTTATCAGGTACACCAGCTTTTATTTTATTTATGACCGGTCTTTCGTATCTTAACTTTTCCATTTTTATATTTTTAAAATTGTATTTTTTTAACAAGGATATGTTGAGGCAACACCCGTATTGTCTCTACAGTTCCCCTGTCATTGATAATTTCTCAAATTGTGATATATCCCCAATCATATCGTAAGAATATCTGATAAACATTTTTCCAAGCTGATATGATTTATATGGTGGGACAGTTTCACCAATTGCCAGTTTAACTAGTGCTTCGGGGATATTTTGCCCTGCACCAACTGCCAAGTATACCCATGCTGGTATCCTAGGGTTGATTTCGATTAAATAATACTCGTTGTTGGCGGTTTTTAT
>NBLH01000238.1 GCA_002084525.1 Bacteroidetes bacterium 4572_117
GGAAGGATACATACAGGAATAGGGACATCGTTTTATCATATCCATCATAAATTAAAATCGAACCCCGAAGAAATTTTACAAAGGGCAATTGCAGCGGTAAAATATGCAAAACGTTTTGTTGAGGATGTTGAATTTTATGCAGAAGATGCCGGACGTACTGAAAATGAATATCTTGCACGTGTTGTTGAAGCTGTGATAGCAGCTGGCGCAACTGTGATAAATATTCCTGACACAACGGGATACACTATGCCCGAAGAATATGGTAATAAAATAAAATTCCTGAAAGAAAATGTGCGTGGTATCCACAATGCAATTTTATCGACGCATTGCCATAATGATTTAGGCATGGCTACCGCAAATTCGCTTGCCGGCCTTATGAACGGAGCCCGCCAGGTTGAAGTTACAATTAATGGTATTGGCGAAAGGGCAGGTAATACATCGCTTGAAGAAATCGCTATGATTTTGCAAAGCCGTAAAGATATACATTTAACAACCGATATTAAATCTAAAAAAATATATAAAACAAGCCGTTTGGTTTCAACATTAATGCGTATGCCCGTGCAACCAAATAAAGCAATTGTTGGGCGCAATGCATTTGCCCATTCTTCGGGTATACACCAGGATGGGGTGTTAAAAAATCGTGAAAACTACGAAATTATCGACCCCACAGAAGTAGGGATAAATCAATCATCTATTGTTTTGACGGCACGCAGCGGAAGGGCTGCCTTAAAGCACAGGTTGGAAATTTTAGGCATAAAGCAAACAAAAGAACAGTTAGACCAAACCTATGAAAAATTTGTTGAATTAGCAGATAAAAAAAAGGATATAAAAGATGAAGACTTATTGGTAATGTTGCGCTTGCAAAAGACTGATGGGCAGAAGATTAAACTGGATCATTTACAAGTGATTTCAGGCAAAACGCCACTACCTACGGCAATAATCCGATTAGAGGTTAACGGTGAGCTTATATCAGGGGTAAGTACTGGTAATGGCCCAATTGATGCTGCTTTTACAGCTGTTAAAAAGATATTGAAAAAACGGGTGATACTTGAAGAATTCCTGATACAAGCAATTACACGTGGTAGCGATGATTTAGGTAAGGTCCATGTACAAATAAAAAATAAAGGTGTCAGTTATTACGGTTTTTCGGCCAATACTGATATTATCACAGCTTCGGTTGAGGCATTTATTGATGCCATAGAACAAACAAATGGCTTGGTTGCACCTATAAAAAAGGATGAATAAATTGCTGAAAGAAAAGTATCTTGCAGAAACAAAAAGTTTTCTCGCAGATACCGCGGATAAGCGCAGAATAGGAAATCGATAAAATACCCCGCAGATACCGCGGATAAGTGCAGAAAAAATAAAATCAGCGCAATCAGCGGGAAAAAAAGTGCAATCAGCAGGAAAAAGAAAGTTTTTAGTAAATAATTAAGTTTTATCCAGTTCTTTTAACGCAACAAAAGAACAACCCGGCAGATGATTATTCCTGCCGGGTTTTAAATTGCTTTGTCTGCAAGTAGATATTGGCAATTATTAAACATTAATATTTGGACCTTGAAACCTTTAGCAATAAAACAATTTAGCAATAAAGCAATTTAACAATATAAAAAATGAAAACACTTTTTGACAAAATATGGGATGCGCACATTGTTAAAAATATCCCAAATGGCCCCGATGTTTTGTATATCGACAAACAATTTATACACGAAGTAACAAGCCCCCAGGCTTTTGATGGCTTACGGAAACGTAAAATCCCTATTTTTAGGCCTGAACAGACTATTGCTACGGCTGATCATAACACACCAACAATTGACCAACATTTGCCGGTTAAAGATGAACTTTCAAGAAAACAGCTTGACAAATTAACTGAAAACTGTGAGGAATTTGGTGTAGAACTGTATGGTTTAGGTCATCCCCAAAATGGTGTAGTTCATATTATTGGCCCTGAATTGGGTATTACTTTACCAGGCAATACTTATGTTTGTGGTGATAGTCATACCGCTACGCATGGTGCATTTGGTTCAATTGCATTCGGAATAGGGACATCGCAGGTTGAAATGGTTATGGCTACCCAGTGCTTATTGCAAAACAAGCCCAAAAAAATGCGAATTAATATTAACGGCAAATTAAAAGCCGGGGTCAGCGCAAAAGATGTTATTTTATATATAATATCAAAACTTACAACCGGAGGTGGAACTGGCTATTTTATTGAATATGCAGGTGATACAATTCGCTCGCTTTCAATGGAAGAACGTATGACCATTTGCAATATGAGCATTGAAATGGGTGCACGTGGTGGTTTAATTGCACCTGATGAAACCACCTTTAAGTATGTGAAAGACAGAAAGTTTGCACCAAAAGATAAAAATTATGACAAATCATTGAAATATTGGAAAACCCTTTATACCGATGATAATGCAGTTTTTGACAAAGAATATTCATTTGATGCCGTTGATATTGATGTGATGATAACTTATGGTACTAATCCAGGTATGGGGATTAAAGTAACTGAATTGATTCCTTCAACTGATGATTTTGACACTGAAAGTGAAAAAAATGGTTTGAAAAAATCACTTAATTATATGGATTTGCAGCAAAACGAGCCAATTATGAACAAAGTGGTTAATTATGTTTTTATAGGGAGCTGCACAAATGGCAGAATTGAAGATTTACGGACAGCAGCATCAATTATAAAAGGTAGGAAAAAAGCAGATAATATTACTGCATGGATTGTTCCGGGTTCAAAATTAGTTGAAGAACAAGCAAATAAAGAGGGTTTGACAAAAATATTTGCCGATGCAGGTATTAAAATGCGCCAACCGGGATGTTCAGCTTGTTTGGCAATGAACGACGACAAGGTTCCGTCCGGTGAGTATTGCGTTTCAACTTCGAACCGTAACTTTGAGGGTAGGCAAGGCCCTGGTGCAAGAACATTACTGGCCAGCCCCGCATTAGCTGCGGCAGTTGCCGTAACAGGTAAAATTACAAACCCTGTTGATTTATTGTCTGATAATTAGAATTATATAATACAAAATATTATTTCAGAACAAGGTGTTCTATTAAAATTCAAAGTTCGAGGCTTTCAATTTTTTTAAGTTGGGCGTTTACTTTTGTAAATAAGCGATTTAAAAAAATTGAGTAACGAAGAAATTAGGATTTTAATAAATACCGGCAAAGAAAGAAAAATGAAAAAATTAATACAAATAGAATCAACCTGCGTTCCGGTAAATATAGAAAACATTGATACTGACCAGATTATACCTGCCCGCTTTTTAAAAGCGACAGACCGCAAAGGTTTTGGCGATAACCTTTTCAGGGATTGGCGTTATGATAAAGAAGGAAACCCTAAGCCTGGTTTTCCTTTGAACAATCCCAAATACAAAGGCCAAATATTGGTTGCAGGAAAAAACTTTGGAAGCGGTTCAAGTCGCGAACATGCAGCTTGGGCTGTTGCCGATGCAGGTTTTAGAGTTGTTGTATCAAGCTTTTTTGCAGATATTTTTAGAAATTATTATTGGTGTAGATTTAGAAAAGCAAATTATCCGTACGGTTAGCAACGGCATGGCAGAACATTTTGGAATTAATGAATACAAAAAAGACTGCCTGATGAATGGTTTTGATGATATTGATTATCTGCTAAATATAAAAGAAGAAATCGAAGCGTTATTAGTTGATAATTAATTACAGCGAAGCGAATGACCAATGACAGCGAAGCGAATGACTAATAACAAATTACTAATTACCAAAATATTATGCAGTTAGAAATAATGGATACTACCTTAAGGGATGGGGAACAAACAACGGGGGTGTCATTTAATGCCAGGGAAAAGCTCAGTATAGCTAAAATCCTTTTGAAAGATGTAAAAGTTGACCGTATTGAGGTTGCTTCTGCACGGGTTTCAAAAGGGGAATTTGCTGCTGTTCAGAAAATTACAGAATGGGCAAAAGAAAATAATTGTATAAATAAAATTGAGGTCCTTGGTTTTATTGATGGCAAAAACTCAATAGACTGGATTTACAAAGCGGGTGCAAAAGTTATTAACTTGTTGAGCAAGGGCTCATTAAAACATGTTCGTGAACAGCTTAATAAAACACCACAGGAGCATGTTGATGATATTAAAAAATCGGTTGATTATGCAAAAAAATTAGGTTTTAATATAAATATTTACCTCGAAGATTGGTCGAACGGTATGAAAAATTCAATAGATTATGTGTTTTTTATGATCGATTCTTTAAAAAAATTACCTATTGACCGCTTTATGATTCCCGACACGTTGGGTATACTTAATCATGAACAAACCTATGAATTTTGCAATTTAATTCGCAAAAAATATCCCGATTTGCACTTCGATTTTCATGCACACAACGATTATGATTTAGCCACAGCAAATGTTTTTTCAGCAATCAAGGCAGGTATCAATGGTATACACACAACAATAAATGGCTTGGGCGAACGGGCCGGTAATGTACCGCTTTCAAGCGTAATTGGTATAGTAAAAGATCATTTGAACGTAAAAACCAGGCTTGATGAATCTAAACTGACCAAAATTAGCAACGTTGTAGAATCATTTTCGGGTATACGAGTTTCGGAAAATAAACCGCTTATTGGTGAAAATGTTTTTACACAAACTTGTGGGGTACACGCCGATGGTGATACAAAAAATAGCTTGTACTTTAATAATTTAATGCCGGAACGTTTCGGAAGGGTAAGGAAATATGCCCTTGGAAAAACATCTGGTAAGGCAAATATTAAAAAAAACCTTGATGAATTGGGTTTAGTACTCGATGCTGAAGCTTTACAAACATTAACAGCCAAAATTATTGAGCTTGGTGATAGAAAGGAAAACGTAACAACTGAAGATTTACCATACATAATTGCCGATGTTTTCGATAATGGGCAAATTGATAAATCTATCAAGTTTAAACACTATTCCCTTTCTATTGCTAATGGCCTGAAACCAGTTGCAAACATTAATATTGAAATAAATGGTAAATCATACGAAAAAAGTTCTGTTGGCGATGGACAATATGATGCTTTTATGAAAGCTCTTTGGCAGATTTATGATGAGTTAGGCAAGCCACACCCGGTACTTGAAGATTATGCAGTTTCGATACCACCCGGCGGTAAAACCGATGCACTAGTTGAAACAATTATTACTTGGAGATACAATAATAATAGATTGAAAACCAAAGGGTTAGATCCTGACCAAACTGAAGCGGCAATTAAAGCAACAGAAAAAATGTTGAATATTATTGAACAAGTGCCAGTTCACAGTAGGCAGTTCTAACTTGCAAAGTCTTTAAGAGACTTGTAAGTTTGGCTTTATAAACAGCCCCAAAGGGCATATGCGTCAACTTAAGAGATAATGTATTGATATATAATTAGCTCCGGGCCTATAGCCCGGTGTGTTTAGTGGATGGAAATCGGCTTTAGCCGAAAGCCAATAACCATCTGCTTTATGGACTACGGCATAAATGCCGTAGCTAATTACAAATCAGTCATTTACTTCTTAAGTTCACGCATATGCCCAAAGAGGTGAGAGCAATAGCCTTGTGCAAAGCACAGGGGTTCTAAATCGACCAGATAAACAAGCCCTGTATGGGCGAAATATTAAAAATTCGATATTATAAGTAAATAGTCAAAACAATATATTGATAAAAAAACAAACTTAATAAATATGAAATACAAAATAACAGTATTAGCTGGAGATGGAATTGGCCCCGAAGTAATGGAGCAGGGGTTGAAAGTATTAAATGCAACTGCAAAAAAATTCAATTTCGAAATTGAAACGGAAAATGCACTAATAGGTGCGGTAGCAATTGATCAAACCGGTAATCCACTGCCTGACGAATCAATTGAAAGCTGTAAAAAAGCGGATGCAATATTGCTAGGTGCAGTTGGTCACCCTAAATATGATAATGACCCAACAGCTAAAGTAAGACCGGAACAAGGATTGTTAAAGTTGAGAAAATCTTTAGGTCTATTTGCAAATATCAGACCAGTAAGCACTTACGAGATATTGTACGATGCCTCACCTATAAAAACTGAGCGTATTAAAGGAGTTGATTTTGTGGTATTTAGAGAATTAACAGGTGGTATTTATTTTGGTGATAAAGGAACATCAGAAGATGGGCAATCTGCCTACGATACAAGTACTTATACAGTTGCTGAAATTGATAGGATTACCCGTCTTGCTTTTGATACAGCTTTACAACGTAAAAAGAAAGTTTGTTTAGTTGACAAGGCAAATGTTGTTGAAACATCACGTTTATGGCGAAAAACAGTTGGTGAAATTGCCAAAGAAGCAAAATATGCTGAAATTGAGCTTGAAAATATGTTTGTTGATAATGCCGCAATGCAATTAATACAATGGCCTACGCAATTCGATGTAATTTTAACAGAAAACATGTTTGGTGATATTATTACCGACGAAGCATCTGTAATACCAGGCTCAATGGGTTTATTGCCTTCAGCATCAGTTGGTTCTGAGTTGGCATTATTTGAACCAATTCACGGTTCGTACCCACAGGCAGCAGGTAAAAATATTGCTAACCCCTTTGCCATGGTTTTATCCATTGCAATGATGCTTGAACACTTAAAACAGTTTGAAGCAGCCCAAGCAATTAAAAAAGCTGTTGATACTGCATTAAACTCCGGGGTGGCAACTGAAGATATCTCGAAAGAAAATGCCAAATCAACAACTGAGGTTGGTGAATGGCTGACAGAATTTATATTAAAAAATTAATTTATGGTTTGGTTTCCCCGGTTTGGTTTGGGAACTTTCCCGACCGAATTGGGGTTTTTTATTAAATAAGTCGTAATTTAGGGGTATTGGATAGTCATTGAGTCATTGGTCATTAAGTGGTCATTAAGTCATTTGTCATTAAATGGTCATTAAATCATTGGGCATTAAGTAGTAGTAAAAAAAATGACAACCAATGACAACCAATGACAACCAATGATCGATAACAATAAATAATCGATAACAATAAATGACAGCGTAGCGAATGACCAATTTCTAAAATCAAATTTCAAAAATTTAACATCATCAATATGAATTTACCGGAAAAAAAAGGCTTATATAACCCACAAAACGAACACGATAGTTGCGGCATTGGTTTCGTTGCAAATATTAAAGGAGAAAAATCGCACGAAATTGTGAAAAGGGGCTTGAGTGTTCTTACAAACATGGCTCATCGAGGTGCAGAAAGCTCTGATAACAAAACCGGTGATGGGGCAGGAATAAGCCTTCAAATTCCTCATGCATTTTTCGAAGCTCAAAATATTGATGTTCCTGAGGCAGGGTTTTATGGCACAGGTTTACTTTTTTTGCCAAAAATTAAAAGCGAAGTCAAATGGTGTAAAGATGCTTTAGTTAAAATTATTAAAGAAGAAAATGCCCGTTTCATTTCTTTTCGTGATGTCCCTGTAAATCCTTCAATACTAGGCGAAATAGCATTATCGGCTGAACCACATATTGAACAAATTTTTATTGCAGCCAATATTGAACAGGACGAGCTTGAACGTAAATTATATATTATCCGTAAACGGATAGAAAAAGAAGTGCGTAATTCTGATTTAAGCCAAAAGCTGATGTTCCATATGCCCAGTCTTTCTTCAAGGGTGATTATTTACAAAGGTATGTTCACACCTGAACAGCTCGAAAAATATTTTCTTGATTTTAAAGATGAACTATTTACCAGCGCAATTGCTTTGGTACACTCACGATTTAGTACAAATACTTTCCCCACATGGGATTTAGCACAGCCTTTCAGGTATATTGCCCATAACGGAGAAATAAATACGATTAAAGGAAACCGTTTATGGATGGGTGCACGCGAATCGTTATTCAAATCTGAACTTTTTGAAGACAATTTAAAGAAATTATTCCCGGTAATTGAGCCTGATAAGAGCGATTCGGCTTCTTTCGACAATGCATTGGAATTTTTAGTTCAAACGGGACGTTCTATTCCTCATGCACTCAGTATGTTAGTACCTGAATCGTGGAATACAAAAAACCCAATCCCTAAAAGTTTAAAGGCGTTTTACGAGTATCATTCAACATATATGGAACCTTGGGACGGGCCTGCATCAATTATGTTTACAGATGGTAGATATGTTGGTGGTACACTTGACCGAAATGGTTTACGTCCATCAAGATATTTGGTTACCAAAAACGATATGATCGTAATGGGGTCTGAGGCAGGTGTACAAACTTTCCCGGGTGAGCAGATTAAAGAAAAAGGCAGGCTACGGCCAGGAAAAATTCTGTTGGTCGATACCAAATTGGGGATAATTATACCAAATGAAGAAGTAAAAGCAAATTTAGCACGACAAAACCCCTATGGAAATTGGTTAAACGAGTATCGTTTAAATTTAGAAGATATTGTTGTAAAAAACCGTGTTTCGTCTGACCTTGGTGAAAAACATAACACATATCTTAAAGAATTTGCTTATTCAAAAGAAGATATTGATCTGATTATCAAATCAATGGCTGCAAATTCAGTTGAACCATTAAGTTCAATGGGTAACGATACGCCAATTGCAGTTTTATCGAAAAAACCACAACTTTTGTTTAATTATTTTAAGCAAATGTTTGCACAAGTAACCAATCCGCCAATCGACCCAATTCGCGAGGGTTTGGTTATGGCTTTAACAAATTATATTGGTTCTGTCCAATCAAATTTATTGGTCGATACACCGGAACATTGTCATTTAATTAAGTTCAAATCGCCAATAATTACAAATACCGATTTAGGCAAAATTAAAGATTTAAAACATAAGTCGTTTAAAAATGTAAGCCTGCAAATGGTTTATCCCGTTAAGGATAAAGCAAAAGGACTGGAAAAGGCAATAGATATTTTATGTAAAGAAGCAGAAAAAGCAGTAAACGATAATAATAACTTTATCATTTTATCTGACAAGGGTATTTCTAAGGATATGGCCCACATCCCATCGCTTTTAGCGGTAGCGGCGGTCCATCACCACCTTATTAAAGTTAGAAAAAGGATGCAGGTTGGCTTAATTGTAGAAACCGGAGAAGTACGTGAGGTTCACCACTATGCAATGCTTTTAGGATATGGCGCAAGTGTTATTAATCCTTACTTAAGTTTTGCAGTAATACGCAAACAAGCAAAAAATGGCGATTTAGGGGATGTAACATACTCGCAAGCTAGGGAAAAGTACATAGAAGCTATTGGTAAAGGCATAAAGAAAATTATGTCGAAAATGGGAATTAGTACTTTACGTTCTTACCATGGTGCTCAAATTTTTGAAGCAATAGGGCTTAGTAAGCAACTTGTAGCTAAATACTTTACCGGCACCACATCAAATATTGATGGTATTGATTTGGAAGGTATTTCTGACGAAGTTCAAACTGTACACAACAAGGCATTCGAGATTAATGGAGATAACGGACATTTAAACCACGAAGGAATTTACGCTTTCCGTAAAAATGGCGAAGAGCATGCCTGGAATCCTGAATCTATTTCTTTATTGCAATGGGCAACAGCCAATAACGATTATCAAAAATATCTTGAGTTCACAAAAATTACCGACGAACATACGAAAAAACCAACCTTTATCCGTGGAATGCTTGAGTTTAGGAAAAACCCTATTGATATTTCAGAAGTTGAACCTGCTGAAAGTATAATGAAACGTTTTGTTACCGGTGCAATGTCCTTTGGCTCAATCAGTAAAGAGGCTCATGAAGCTATGGCAATTGCAATGAACCGAATTGGTGGCCGTAGCAATACAGGCGAAGGTGGTGAAGATAAAGCTCGATTTATTGAGGATGAAAATGGCGACAGTAAACGAAGTGCAATTAAACAAGTAGCTTCAGGTCGTTTCGGTGTGGATGCTCATTATTTGGTTAATGCCGATGAAATGCCGATGAAATTCAAATTAAGGTGGCACAAGGTGCAAAACCAGGTGAAGGCGGACAGCTTCCGGGACATAAAGTTGATAAAATTGTAGCTAAAATCAGGAGTTCATTACCGGGAATTACTTTAATATCACCACCACCACATCACGATATTT
Source organism: Bacteroidetes bacterium 4572_117 (assembly GCA_002084525.1). Lineage (GTDB taxonomy): Bacteria > Bacteroidota > Bacteroidia > Bacteroidales > NBLH01 > NBLH01. The sequence continues at coordinate 10,043 of NBLH01000238.1, forward strand.
ATTCTATTGAAGATTTAGCCCAATTGATATTTGATTTAAAATCAGTAAATAATATAGCCCAGATTAGTGTAAAACTAGTTTCGGAAAGTGGTGTAGGTACTATTGCCGCAGGTGTTGCCAAAGCTTACGCCGATTTAATAATTATAAGTGGTGCCGAGGGTGGTACAGGTGCAAGCCCTGCAAGTTCAATAAAACATACAGGCATGCCCATGGAAACAGGTTTAGCTGAAGCTCAAGAAACGCTGGTAATGAACAACTTACGAGGCAGAGTTAAACTGCAAACCGATGGTCAGATAAAAACCGGACGCGATATAATATTTGCTGCATTATTAGGTGCCGAAGAGTTTGGTGTGGCCACTGCAGGTTTAATTTCAGTTGGTTGTGTAATGATGCGCAAATGCCATTTGAATACTTGCCCTGCCGGGATTGCTACGCAGAATAAAGATTTAAGAAAACGCTTTACCGGAAAAGCAGATTATATTGTTAATTATTTTAAATTTCTTGCCGAAGAAGTTCGTACATACATGGCTGAAATTGGCGTGGAAAAGTTTAACGATTTAGTTGGTAGAAAAGACTGGTTAAAGGTTCGTGAGAATATTGATCATCCAAAAGCGTCGAAACTAGATCTTAGCCCATTGATTACTTTATCAAAAGAATCGAAATATAATTCCTTATTTAACAATTCTGAACAAAAGCACAAACTTAAGCATGTGCTTGATAATGACCTGATTAAATTATCTAATAAGGCAATTCAAAATAAAGAAAAACTGTGGCTTACTAAAGAAATTGGAAATACAGACCGTTCAATTGGAACAATGTTAGCCGGTGAAGTAGCAAAAAAACACGGAGCCGCCGGATTACCAAAAAACACAATAAATGGAAATTTTTATGGTTCATCTGGTCAAAGTTTTGGGGCATTTCTTGTAAGTGGGCTTAGTTTTAGATTAGAAGGTGATGCCAACGATTATCTTGGCAAAGGAATTTCAGGTGGGCGAATTGTAATTGTACCACCGGCAACAGCAACAATTAAGGCTGAAAAAAACATTATCGTAGGTAATACTGTTTTGTACGGAGCTACGGGAGGTTCACTTTACGTGAACGGAATTGCAGGTGAGCGTTTTTGCGTTCGTAACAGTGGTGCAAAAGCAGTTGTTGAAGGCGTTGGCGACCATGGTTGTGAGTATATGACCGGTGGCCGTGTAGTGGTGCTTGGTGCAACAGGGCGTAACTTTGCAGCAGGTATGAGCGGTGGAATTGCCTATGTGCTGGACGTTAACGATGATTTTGCATATTTCTGTAACCAGGATATGGTAGAACTATCGAAACTGACAGATTATGAGGATATTAAAGAACTTCAAAGCATGATTGCAAGGCATCAGTTACATACAAAAAGTAAGCTAGCTGAAAAAATTCTGGTAAATTGGGAACAATACATTTCAAAGTTTGTTAAAGTACTGCCACTTGAATATAAAAAAGTGCTAAACGAAAAAAAGCTAAAAGAAGTAGCATCGAAGATTAAAAAGGCACAACGATTGTCTATTGATTATTAAGTGGTAATTGATTGTCATTTGATAGTTATTAATTGTCATTGGGTAGTCATTGGGTAGTCATTAAATGGTCATTAATTGTCATTGGGTCATTAAAACCAAATAAAAAAGAAAATGAAGTTGGAAGAATTACAGGTTTATCAATTATCAATGGATTTGGGTGAGAAAGTCTGGAAAATTGTAATTGGTTGGGATTATTTTGTGAAAGACACTATTGGAAAGCAACTTGTTAGAGCCGTTGATTCTGTAGCTGCAAACCTAAGTGAAGGTTTTGGAAGATTTCATTATAAAGAAGCTAAAAATTTCTCTTATTATTCTAGAGGTTCATTGTATGAAACTAAAACTTGGTTAACTAAGGCATATAATAGGAACTTGATTTCAGAGGAAGAATTTCAAGTCTTTCAAAATGAGATAAATAGCATTGGAATAAAACTTAACAATTATATAAAATCAATAGGGAAAAAATAACACAAATCACTATTAATGACTTAATGACTGCGTAGCCAATGACAATCAAATGACAGCGAAGCAAATGACCTATGACAATTAAATGACAGCAAAGCAAATGACCAATGACAATCAAATGACATGCGAAGCAAATGACCATTTAATGACAGCAAAGCGAATGACTAATGACCATTTAACAATAAAGAACTAACTATCTATAACTGCATTTATTTAAAATTAGACAATAAAAAATAATTAAATAAAAATGGGCAACATAAAAGGATTTATCGAAGTAAAAAGAAAAGAAGCCGGATATAGACCAATAAAGGAAAGAATAACTGATTACGGCGAAGTTGAACAAACCCTGAATATAGATGACAGGAAATTACAAGCCTCTCGTTGTATGGATTGTGGTGTGCCTTTTTGTCATTGGGGATGCCCGGTTGATAGCAAAATTCCTGAATGGCAAGATGCTGTTTATCATGGAGATTGGCAAGAAGCTGCCCGCTTACTTCAATCGACCAATGATTTTCCTGAATTTACAGGTAGGGTCTGCCCTGCTTTATGCGAAAAGTCATGCGTGTTAGCAATTCATAATGAGGCTGTTACCATTCGCGAAAACGAAGCTTCGGTTATTGAGCGTGCTTTTGAAATGGGTTATATTGTTGCCAATCCACCAAAAAAGCGCACAGGAAAAAAAGTAGCCGTAATTGGTTCGGGCCCAGCAGGTTTATCTGTTGCAGCTCAGCTTAATAAAAAAGGGCATTCAGTTACTATTTTTGAAAAAGATGAAAAAGCTGGTGGGCTTCTACGTTTTGGCATTCCTGATTTTAAACTAAACAAAGGATTAATTGATAGGCGACTGAAAATTTTTAGCGAAGAAGGCATAAAATTTGAAACAGGAATTTTTGTTGGTAAAGATGTTACAGCTGATAGCTTGTTGAAAGATTACGATGCAGTTTGCCTAGCAGTTGGCGCAATGAAACCAAGAGATTTGCAAGTAAAAGGAAGAGAATTGGAGGGGGTACATTTTGCAATGGATTATGTTATTGTAATTGGTGGTGGCGATACAGGTTCTGATTGTGTTGGTACAGCTATCCGACAAAAAGCAAAAAGTATAAAGCAAATTGAAATTTTACCACAACCACCTGAAAATCGGACAGATAACAACCCTTGGCCGTACTGGCCTCAAACGCTTAGGATCTCTACATCGCATAAGGAAGGCTGCGAGCGATTATGGGGTATGGAAACTCAAAAACTTACGGGAAAAAATGGTAAACTTAGTCATATTGAGCTAAATGAACTAGCTTGGACTAAAAACAATAGTAAGTTTGAAAAGAAAGTTGTTTCAAAAAAAACCATTAAATTTGAAACAGATTTGGTACTTTTAGCTATGGGTTTTACGCAACCTATTCATGAAGGCTTATTAGATAGCTTTAAATTAAAATACGATGATAATGGCAATATCAAAATTAACGATAAGCATCAAAGCAGCAATAAAAAAGTATTTGCCGTTGGCGATGCCGCCACAGGTGCAAGCCTTGTAGTACATGCAATTGCTTCGGGCAGGAAAGCAGCGGGGCATATTGATGAGTTTCTTAGATAAGAATAGTCATTAAGTGGTCATTAAGGGTCATTTGATGGTCATTAATTGTCATTGGGTAGACATTTTATGGTCATTAAATAGTACTACTTTACGAACTTAAAACTTCCTAATAATCAGCCTGAAAGGCTAAATCATTTCAGCCTATTTGTCAGATAATTATAACTTCGTAAAGTAGTAATAGTCATTAAAATCAAATAAAAAAGAAAAAAAGTTAGAGGAATTAAAGGTCTATCAATTATTAATGAGATAAATAGCATTGGCATAAAATTTAACAATTATATAAAATCAATAGGAAAAAAATAACACAAATCACTATTAATGACTTAATGATTGCTTAGCCAATGACAATCAAATGACAGCGAAGCAAATAACCAATGACAATTAATGACCAATGACAGCGAAGCAAATGACAATTAAATGACACCCATAGCATAAATGACAACTAAATGACAGCAAAGCAAAATAAAAAAATAGCAATTATCGGTGGAGGCAACCTTGGCACATCAATAGCTAAAGGTTTGGTAAATAGTCAGTTTCCTGCTTATAACATAACAGTTACCAGACGAAAAGTTGAACGCTTACAAGCATTAGCCGAACTAGGAATAAGTACCACCTCTGATAATATTAAAGCCGTTAATTCATCCAACATTATTATTATCGCCTTAAAGCCTTATAGGTTAAATGCTGTTTTAAAAGAAATATCAAATTCGTTAAATCCTGAAAAGCATATTTTAGTATCGTTAGTCAGTGGTATTTCTATCGAAAAGATAAAAGCGGGGCTTAATCCTGATTTACCAATTTTCAGGGCAATGCCAAATACAGCAATTGCAATTAACGAATCAATGACTTGTATTGCTGCCCCAAAAGCAACTGATAATCAAAAGGATACACTGACTGCACTGTTCAAGGGGCTTGGCCGGTCAATTATTATTAACGAAGAAATGATGGATGCTGCAACTGTACTTGCTGCCTGTGGAATTGCTTTTGTTATGCGGTTTATCCGTGCAATGGTACAGGGTGGGATAGAGATTGGTTTTGATTCAAAAACGGCAAGCCAAATAGCGAACCAAACCGTAAAAGGTGCTGCTGAGTTGCTGATTCAAAATGGTTTACACCCCGAAGAAGAAATAGATAAAGTAACCACCCCAAAAGGTTTTACAATTTCAGGGCTTAACGAAATGGAACATAATGGGTTTAGTTCATCATTGATTAAAGGCATATTGACTTCTTATAATAAAATAGATCAATAGGTATTGTGTACACATTATAAAATAATAGTTTTCATAGCTTTATTTTGTACACTTTGTATATTTTTGTACCAATTATAATTTTACTTGGCAAATTATGCAAAAAATCACTTATTTATTATTCCGTTTATTTATATTTTTATTTTGGTTAACACCTTTTTGGGTTTTATACATCTACTCAAATATTATTTTCATTTTGCTATACCATGTATTTGGTTACCGTAAAAAAGTAGTATGGCAAAACCTTAAAAATTCCTTTCCGGATAAATCAGATCAAGAAATAGAGAAAATTGCAAGGGGGTTTTATAAAAATTTATCAGATATAACTTTAGAAGGCATGAAAGGGCTTTCAATGAGCAAAAAATCATTGCTTAAAAGATACAAAGTGATAAACCCCGATGTTGTTGATAAATATTATAGGCAAAATAAAAGTGTTATCGCAATTGCCAGCCATTATTGCAACTGGGAATGGGGCGTACTTTGCCTGAGTTTACAGTTTAAGCATAAATCGGTAGGTTTGTATAAACCCATGTCAAATAAAATTATTGACGATTTTATGCGTAAATCGCGTGCTGCATGGGGTATGAATTTAGTATCGATACATGAAACAGCAAAATATTTTGAAAACGACAAGTCAAATTTGTCAATTTACTTTATGATAGCCGACCAGAGCCCATCGAATTATAAAAAATCGTATTGGATTAAATTCCTGAATCAGGATACTGCTTGTTTGCATGGCCCCGAAAATTATGCGAAAAAAATTGATTTACCTCTTGTATACGGTCATGTTAATAGGGTTAAAAGGGGATATTACGAAGTTTTTCTTACAGAGGTTGAAACCAAGCCGGATAAAAAAGAGGATGGTGAAATCACCGGATCATACATGAAAGTTTTAGAGGATGACATACTTAAAAAACCTGAAAATTGGCTATGGTCCCACAAAAGATGGAAGAAGAAAAGAACGGTTTAATTGTTAAACCTGAAAGGCTTAAATGCTTTAGCACAGGGCAACCCCTTGTATTATATGGCACAATTAAAAAAAAAGGCAACAAATATTTGCCGATATAATTTTTTATAGGTATTTTACTATAAAAGCCAAATTCAGTTAAATTCTAATTGACAGCACTTTACGCCAAAGCGATTGGCAAATTTAATTAAAAAACACCCAATATTTCGATATTTACATGAAA
>NBLH01000035.1 GCA_002084525.1 Bacteroidetes bacterium 4572_117
ATTCTAAAAAAATAAAATTACCAAATGGGAAATTATTACAATATGATGTTGCCAAAAATCCATTTAGTGTAAAAAAATAAATTTATAAACTAACGAAGTCTGAATTATTGCCTAATTTTATATATCAATCTCAAAGATAACATTAAAATCATATCTTCTATCAAATACTGATAAAAGATGTTCAAGGGAAATATCTTTTTTAAAATTACCCGCGATTTATTATTTTTATGCACATTTTTTGTTATATTTGAAAATATATTTGAACTAAATCTATTAACCTACAAATGTTTGATTCGTATAATTGGAATAAGAAAGTGATATTAGTAGCTGAAGATGAGGAGATTAACTACTTATTTCTTGAAGAGGTGATAAACAGGACAGGGGCAGCAGTAATTTGGGCAAAAAATGGTCAGGAGGCTATGGATCTTTTTAAATCAAATGAAATTGATTTAGTGCTCATGGACTTAAAGATGCCTGAAATTAATGGCTATGAGGCTATGAGGTTTATTAAAGAAACAGGGACAGGTATTCCTGTTATTGCGCAAACTGCTTTTGCAATGTCCAGTGAACGTGAAGAAATTCTGGAAGCGGGTTTTGATGGGTATATTGCAAAACCAATAAAAATCCCCCAACTACTTTCAATTATCGCAGGTTGTTTTATAGATACTGAAAAATAATAGCTTAGGTTTTATTTATTATTCTTATGCTCCTGGTTTTATACTTTGTTTTATTATTGCTGTCGTTCTATTTGCTAGCAAAAGTTTGTGATGATTATTTTGTTGAATCACTAGATGGGATTGCCCAAAAACTAAAATTGTCGTCAGATGTGGCTGGTGCAACTTTCATGGCTGTAGGTTCGAGCGCACCCGAGCTTTTTGTTGCTATTATTGCAGTTGTTAAACCTGGGAATCATGAACAAATTGGTATGGGTACAATAGTTGGTTCTGCCATTTTTAATTTGTTGATTATTGCCGGAGTAGTAGGATTAATAAAACAATTTAATATAAAATGGCATATCGTGCTTCGCGATCTTTTGTTTTACCTTGTCGGTGTTTTATTTCTTTATTTCGTTTTTATTGATGGTAACATTACATTATTAGAGGGGGTTTTATTCCCTTTTTTATATGTTATTTATGTATTCCTTGTAATGAAATGGAAAAAATGGGTGCCTTTCATACCTGAAGAAAAAGAAGTACAGGAAAAAGAGGTTGAAACGAAAAATAGGAGTCATTTTTTTTTATGGCTGGTGTATGTTGTTAAACCGTTGGATTTTCTTGTTGATAAGTTTTTTGTTTATAAAAAAAATGTCTTTTTTGTCTTTTTTGGTTCTATAATGCTAATTGGGTTTTTCAGTTGGACGCTAGTTGAAAGCGCTATTGGTATTTCAAAAATAATGGATATCCCCGAAGCTTTTATCGCACTTACCGTACTGGCTATTGGGACCTCTGTGCCGGACATGCTTTCATCAATGGTTGTTGCCAGGCAAAACAGGGGAGGTATGGCGGTAACAAATGCAATTGCATCAAATATTTTCGATATCCTTATTGGTTTAGGCATACCATTTTTAATACTTATCTATATTAATGGTACAACAGTTGCTATAAACACCTCTGGATTAGTCGATTCTACCCTTTTGCTTATCCTTTCTATTGTTGGTATACTGGCATTGTTAGTTATAAATAAGTGGAATATTGGAAAAAAAATGGGGATAAGCTTGATTTTATTCTATATATTTTTTCTTGTATACAAGTTAGTCTTTACAGGATAACACTCAAAACCACTGGCACACATACCATTCAAATACTAAAAAAACAAATAAACCGTTTGGTAATAAAATATTAACATAATTAGATAAATAATAACAAAACACAAACGTATGAAAAATTTGTTTTTACAATTAATAATGGTTTTGCTTGGTACATCAGTACTGTTTGCACAGAAGGACATAGAAATTAAAGGCGTTGTTACAAACAATACGCAGTTTGAAGAAGTTTATATTGAAGATATTGTTCTGCAAACTGTTTTAACATCAGCACGTATTGATTCAAAAGGTAACTTTTTGCTCAAAACAAAACTAGATAAAACAAATTTTTATAAATTAAAGTTTAGTGAAGAACAATATGTTATCCTTATTATAAACCCTGGCGATAAAATTGATATTACAGCTGATATCAATAACCTTTATTCCCCACAAATAAGTGGGTCTGAAAATTCGGCTTTGATTTATAGTACATTTAATAGTATTCAGGGGTATGATAAAAAACTAGACGAAGCAACTAAAAGGATAGAAGCTGAGAAACGGGAACATATCAGGCAACTGATACTTAAAAACTTAAACTCTTTGTCTTCGTTGTTTTTTATCGATAATCTATCTATAGAAGATGATTTAGAAATATATAAAAAACTAGATGAAAGCCTTTTCAAGAAATATCCTGATAATGTTTTGGTTTTAGAACTACACAATAAATTAGCGGCAAAAGGCACACTTGGAATTGGGACACTTGCACCTGAAATAGACCTACCCAACCCAAAAGGTAAAAATGTTAAATTATCGTCTTTACGTGGCAAGTATGTTTTAATTGACTTCTGGGCTGCTTGGTGCGGGCCTTGTAGAAGAGAAAGCCCGAATATGGTAAAGTTGTATGATGCTTTTAACACAAAAGGCTTTGAAATTTATAGTGTGTCACTTGATAGGACAAAAGATGCCTGGGAAAAGGCAATAGAAGCTGATGGTTTGGGAAAATGGGCACATGTCAGTGATTTAAAATATTGGAACAGTGTTGCCGGGAAAGCCTATGGTGTTGAATCAATACCTTTTACTGTTTTAATCGATAAAAATGGTAAAATAATAGCAAAAGGGTTGAGAGGGGATGATTTAGAGAAAAAATTGGAAGAAATCTTTAACTAGTAAATATATATTTAAAAAAGTGTATAAATTGACATCCTCCAGATAGAGTATAACTAGTAAAACCGCAAAAAACTTTGCGGTTTTTTTATTTTTATTAATATTTGTCATACAAATTACAAGTAGTATCAATAATCTTTATATTTTTGTACACGATTTAAAGGATTATTAATTAGAATATGTCAATAAAGAACTTTAAGAGCGATTAATAAATTACATAAATAATGGGATCAGATAATAATATTACAGAGGCAACTTCCAGTTTCGATGGTTTGGAAGATATGTCTATTAAGGAATTGTTGGAAAATATCAATAAGGAAGACAGTAAAATTCATATTGCGGTAGCGAAAACTATTCCTCTAATTAGCGATTTGGTTGAGAAAATAGTTGCAAGAATGGAAAAAGGAGGACGGATATTTTATCTTGGATCGGGTACAAGCGGACGATTGGGGATACTTGATGCATCTGAAATACCTCCAACTTTTGGTATGCCGGAAGAAAAAGTTATTGGTTTAATTGCTGGTGGCGATAGTGCAATCAGGAGGGCTATTGAATCGGCAGAGGATGATTTTGAACAAGCATGGAAAGATTTGAAAGAACATAATATTAACGTCAATGATACAGTTATTGGCATTGCTGCTTCCGGAAAAACCCCATATGTTATTGGTGCCGTTAAAACCGCAAAGGAAAATGGGATACTGACTGCATGTGTTACATGTAATCCTGATTCGGCATTAAGCAAGGAAGTTGATATTCCTATCGAAGCAATTGTTGGGCCTGAATTTGTAACCGGGAGCACCCGTATGAAAGCAGGGACTGCCCAAAAATTGGTATTGAACATGATTACCACATCCACCATGATTAAGCTTGGCCGTGTAAAGGGCAACAAAATGGTTGATATGCAGTTAACCAATAAAAAGTTGGTGAAAAGAGGCACAAAAATGATACAGGATGAACTTGGTATTGAAGAAAAACAAGCAAAAGAACTATTATTGCAATACGGCTCTGTTCGGAAAGCAGTTTATTTTTTTAATAAAGTTTAGCAGGATCAACTAATTTGGTAAATTTAACAAACCGTATATGAACCTAACTTTTAAACCATATACTTTAGGGTTGAAGCATCAATTTACGCTGGCAGGTAGTTCAAGAGGTACCACGCCTGTTATGCTTACAAAAATCGAACACAAAGGGTTTACTGGATATGGTGAGGCATCAATGCCACCTTATTTAGGTGAATCGCATGATTCGGTAAGTAAATTTTTGAAAATGTTGGATTTAAGAAAGTTCAACGACCCGTTTAATTTAACCGAAATTTTAAACTATATAAATAATATTGTACCGGGCAATACTGCTGCAAAAGCTTCAGTTGATATTGCAATGCACGATTTGCTGGGTAAAATGATTAAGCAACCTTGGTATAAAATATGGGGTTTCGATAAAACAAAAACACCATTAACTACATATACAATTGGTATAGATACCGACGAAATTATCAGGCAAAAAGTAAAAGAAGCTGAACCCTACAAAATATTGAAAGTGAAACTTGGTAGGGATAATGATAAAGAAATTATCGATATTGTTCGTTCTGTAACTGATAAACCCATTGCTGTTGATATTAATCAGGGGTGGAAAGATTGGAAAATGGCCCTTGAGATGGTTTATTGGCTCAAAGAAAAAAACACCTTGTTTGTTGAGCAGCCCATGCCTAAAAATCAAATAGATGATATGGCAAGGCTTACAGAAAAAAGCCCGTTACCAACATTTGCTGATGAGGCGGTCCAAGGGATTGATGATGTAGTTAAAATAAAAGGCATATACAGTGGTATCAACATTAAGTTAATGAAATGTGGCGGTATGCGTAATGCCCGCGAAATGATTAGCATAGCACGGGCTTTGGATATGCAAATTATGCTTGGTTGTATGACAGAAACTTCGTGTGCAATTTCGGCGGCGGCACAACTTGCACCCACAGTTGATTTTGCCGATTTAGACGGAAATTTATTAATCAACAACGACCCCTTTATAGGACTTAAAGTAACTGACGGCTATACCAAACCCATTGACAGTCATGGAATTGGTGTTGAGTTGTTAAACCCCGCTTTTTTTGGGTAAGGCTTTTTTTATTTCCAGTTTTTCGCATTATCTACAAGCGCAAATTATTTTTTCCTAACTAAATACACGTTATCAATTTAAACCTATGTTAAATCACAACTTTTCGCATTCAAACATAGAAATGTTTTTTTTGTTTTCGTTAAATTCAATACCAATTAGATAAATTTCTTTATTCTGGTTTAAATATTTTTCGTGGTATTTATTTGCTTTAATCTGTTCAAGTGCATTTTTTTGGTTTGTTTTCATTTTAAATTCAAAAATAAAAATACCTGTATCTGTTGAAACAGTTAAATCAATCTTCCCTTTGTTTGTAAAATCTTCAGGTATAATATCAAAACCCAAAGCTGCAAAAAAAGCATAAAACATCGATGCGTAAAAACCTTCAAATTTATTAATGTCGTTTTTCCTGTACCAATCAACGGGGATATTAGCGAAAAAACTTATAAAAGCAAGTTTTAAGTCTTCCGGTTTGTTCTCGGCGATTGCAAAATATATACTCTTATACAAGCGTGTACGTTGATTTGCCCCTACACCAAAATTATAGAACATCCGTAACAAATAATCGCTAAAACCAATGCGTACTTCTTTATTTGGGAATTGCAAAAACTATCTATGAAAATAATTTACCCATTCAGGGTGCAAAAAATACTTTTTCTCAAATTTTCCGAGGCCTTGCTATCGGGCTGAATTGAATTAGGCTTTCTGCCCGAATAATGATTATTGCCCACAACTTTTTAAACTCATCCATAATAAGTTACCAGACAAAATTAATTATCTCCAGTGAGGGCTTCGCCGTTGTATATTTACTTTTACGCAACTTGCATATAGTAAGATGTTTGAACCAGCGCGCAAGATTAAATAGCACTTAGTGTTTAGTTTGGCTCGTTTAGCGGATGCTTGATTAATGCCACTGCAAAATAATCTGCTGAGCAAATGGTAGTGATGGTTTCAAGAATATGTACCATCCTAAAAAATATTATACCGTTTTCATCGTTTTAGTAAAAAAAACGGAAACTGATGGGGACAAAATATATTTCACTGGCTTTTGTATTAATTATTATGGGGTTTAATAGCTATTTTGTAAAATCTCAAACTTGTACACAGAAGGTTACGTAGATGATGGTGCTTATAATATTGTAGGTGAATGGCAATACAAACTGGCTTGGCTTAGCGGCGAATTGGAATATAATTATTACCTCACAAAAAACAGTAATATGTCAATATCACTGAATTTAATCCGTCCGGAATCTGTAGGGATAGCTATTGGTTATAAATATTGGATTAGCAAAAAACCAAAAAGAAAAAGGGGCTGTGTAACATGCCCCAGTTTCCATTAACGCAACAACTAATAATTAACTAAATTTTTTATTGATAAGATTTTAGCAAGATAATTAAAATTTTGTTTGCCGCAAATTTATAAGCTAATAAATTGCCTTATCCTGCTTTAAACTTTTTTAATGCCTCGTTTAATTTTGGTACAACTTTAAAAGCATCGCCAATAATGCCATAATCAGCAGCCTCAAAAAATGGGGCCTCTTCATCGGTATTAATAGCAACCATAACTTTTGAGCTGTTAACCCCGGCCAAATGCTGTATTGCACCTGATATGCCAATGGCAATATATAAATTAGGGGCAACCACTTTACCTGTTTGCCCAACATGTTCTTCGTGTGGCCTCCATTCTAAATCTGCTACTGGGCGCGAACAGCAAGTAGTTCCCCCAAGTATTTCAGCCATTTCTTCAACCATACCCCAATTTTCAGGGCCTTTTAAACCACGACCGGCCGATACTAGGGTTTCAGCTTCAGTAATTAATAATTTACCGCTTGCTTTTTCAACGCTTTGGGGTTTTGCACCTAAATCTGTATCTTTTATTTCAACGCTGGCCTCTTCAATAGCAATTTCTTTAGCGTCTTCAATAATTTTAAACGAATTTTGGTTCAAGCTAAGTACTTTTATATCGCTATTTAATTCAAAATCGGCAAATGCTTTTCCCGAATAGGCTTTTTTTCTTACTACAAAAGGTTCAATGCTTGAAGGTAATTGCATTACACCTGGAACAAAGCCGCCATCTAATTTTACTGATGTCCTTGCAGCTAAAGCCCTACCCGAAACATTGTTTGCGAAAATTACAAATTTTGCATCTTGTGCCTGGGCTACCTGGCTTATTGCAGATGAATACGACTTTGCTATAAAATCATTAAGTTTTTCATTTTTTACTACTAAAACCTTGCTTGCACCATAATTGCCTAACGATTTTAATTCTTCATTATCAACTTCGCCAATAGTTAATGCAATCAATTCTGTTCCTGCCTTTTTAGCTATTTCGTTTGCATAGGAAAGGAGCTCATATGTAGATTTCTTGAATTTCCCATCCCAATTTTCTGTATATGTTAATACTGACATGATTTTCTGTTTTAAATTTAAATTCTGCTGTTTGTCAAAAATTACCAGTTACCAATTTTAAAGCACCTTTGCCTCTTCATGTAATAACCTTACAAGTTCTTCAACATTTTCGGCATCAACAAAAGTGCAAGCACCTTTTACTTCAGGAAGATAAAATTGGTTGGTTTTTGTTTTAATTTCCTGATTAACAGCTTGAACAACTGCAAGTGGTTTTCTTCTTGCCTGCATAATGCCTCTCATATTCGGTATACGTGGCTCAAGGGCAAAACCTTTACCCGAAGTTGCCACAAAAGGAAAATCAACTTCAATTACTTCTTTTCCGCCATCAATTTCACGTTCAAGTTGTGCTTTACCATCTTTAATATCAAAATGCGAGGTACTTGTTACCGATGGTAAATCCAGTAATTCGGCTATCATTTCACCTACTTGTGCACCATTGTAATCAATGGTTTCTTTGCCGGTTACAACTAAATCATAATTACCTTGCTTATAAACTTCTGCTATTTGTTTGGCAACAAATAATGCATCCGTAGGGTCAGCTTCTACCCTAATAGCATCATCGGCACCTACTGCAAGAGCTTTCCTTATTGTTGGTTCTGTTTCTTTTAAACCAACATTTACAACAGTGATGGTCATGCCACCAATTGCTTCTTTTACCTCTAAAAGCCTTGTTAAAGCCAATTCTTCATGAGGCCCGATTATATACTGGATATCTGTTTTATCAAAAGCTGTATCATTATCCGTAAAACGGATTTTTGAAGTAGTATCCGGTACATGGCTAATGCATAATAATACTTTCATCTGTTTATTTTTTAATTGTTTTTAAGTTGTAAATAGAACATCCATTTATCGTTTATGATAAAGTTTTTAATTAATGATGTTTCACATTTAAAATTTTTATTGCTATGCAAACATAGCAAATAATGTTATGCAAACATAGTAAATTTTAAATAATTTTCCAACTAATTTCGCATGCTATATAATATGTGGCCTGTAATTGTTTGTGTGTGAAATGTTTAGTGCTTTGTTTTTAATGATGTTCATTTATTTCGATTATGCTCCGAACTATTGATTATTGAACTTGAAAATAAAAAATATAATATATTGGTAAGACAAGCGTTTTTTAGAACGAACAGATTATTTTAACACAACGTAACGTAATTATAATTTAAAAAGCAATTTATTTTAGGTAGTAACTAATAATAAAACATTATGTGTAAAAAATTGATAGTTTTTCTGGGGGTTATTTTTATCATAAATGCAACAAGCTATGGCCAAGATGAAAAATTAGCCGTACTACAATGGAAAACAGAAAAAAAATTAGAAATACCTGAATCTGTAAAATATTATGCCATTGAAGATGTATTATTTGTAAGCAGTATAGATGGAAGACCTGACGTAAAAGATAATGACGGGTTTATATCAAAAGTAAACTTAAAAGGCGAAATTATTAAGCTAAACTGGGTTGAAGGCATAAGTGCCCCTAAAGGGATGGGGATATTTGATGGTAAATTATATGTGAGCAATATTGATCAGTTAGTTGAAATTGATATTGCTAAAGCAAAAATAATTAATAGATACAATGCCCCTGAAGCAAAGTTTTTAAATGATGTTGCTGTTGATGAAACGGGAAATGTTTATGTATCGGGTATGGCAACAAAAAAAATATACCGTTTAAACAAAGGGAAATTTGAAGTTTGGTTAGAATCGACTGATTTATTGAACCCAAATGGCCTTTTTGTTGAAAAAGATAAATTGCTTATCGGTAATTATGGATATATTTTAAGTGTTGATTTGATATCGAAAGATACAAAAAAGATAATTTTAAATACCGGCAGCATCGATGGCCTTGTTCCTGATGGGAAAGGGGGTTATTTGATTTCTGACTGGGCACAAAATATACATTTGGTACACCCCAAAAAAGAAAAAGTGAAAATATTGAGTACAGGGTCAAAAAACATTAACGCTGCTGATATTGAATATATACCTGAAAAAAAACTACTGTTAGTACCAACTTTTTTTGATAATAGTGTTAGGGCATATAAAATTGGATATTAGTGTGTGCTAAACTTTAGTTTTTAGCTCATAATCATCTTTAATGTTTCTGGTGTTTTTATCAAACCCTACACCAATAAGTACTATTTGCTTTTTGCTAAGAAGGTACCTTTCAAAATACTGTTTATCTTCTATTTGTTTTAAAGCATTTTTTGCTGTATCAAAAAGTTTGAATTCTAAAATATATATGTGCGTATCTGTTTCAATTACTGCATCAATCCTTCCTGTATTAGTTTTAACTTCGGTTGATATTTTAATGCCAAGAAGCGTAAATACGATATAAAATATAGTTTGGTAGTATTTTTCGTTATCAATATGCAGGTCATATTCAATATTTGCAAAAAAGATTTTAAGTATTCTGATAAATTTGGCAATATCATTTTGCAAAATAGCCCTAATAAGTTCATTATGATATTGGGGTGCTTCTTCTTTACGTAGTGGGGTGTAAAAATCTGTTAAATAATTTAGAAAAGCACTTTTAACCTCAGTATTTGGGTATGATAATGTATATTCGTTATATTCTTCTGTATACTTCTTTATTGTTAGGTAACCAGTTTGGAAAAGTAGTGGCTCTACCCTTAAATTTTCTATTTCGTAGGTTGAAAAAGCAGCGGCATTCAATTTAAGTGATTCAAGATTCATTAAATTATAATCATTTTCTTTCATTAATTCCAATAAAAAGGCAGGGGTACCTGTTTCAAACCAGTAGTGTTTTATCTTCTCTTCCATAACAAACTTTGTTAATGAAACAGGATTATATACGGTTCTGTTTTCATCGCTAAAGCGATATCCATTATATGTATTTCTTAATTTTGTTTTTAAAGTTTTATATGCTACCCCTTGTTTTTTTGCTATATTTTTTATGCTTTTACCAAAATATTTGTCAACCTCTTCTTGGGTAAAACCAAGTGCTGTACCATATTTACTGTTCATGGTAAGGTCGTCAAGGTTATTTAGTTCGGAAAAAACAGAAACTTTTGAAAATTTACTAACCCCGGTTATAAAAACAAACCTTAAAAACTCATCATTTGCTTTAATTACCGAGTAAAAACTTTTTAAGGTATCTTTTATTTCCAACCTTTCAGTTTTGTTATTCACGTTATCAAGCAATGGTTTGTCATATTCATCAATCAAAACCACTACCCTTTCAATTTTGCTTAATTCAAATATGAGTTCCTCAAATTTTTGGTACGAGCGTTTTGTTTCAAGTTTTATTTCATAACCTTTAGCTATCCTATCAACTGCTATTATTAAATTTTCCTCTAATTCATCGGCTGTTTTTGCCCGCATCCTGTTTAAACTTAAATGGATTATGGGGTATTTTTTCCAATCGAATGGTTTATCGTAAATATACAGCCCTTTAAATAATTCTTTTTCTCCCTGAAAAATTGATTTAAAAGTTGAAAGGGTCAACGATTTCCCAAATCTACGTGGGCGTGACAGAAAGTAAATACCTTTGGGGTTGCTGACCATTTTGTACAGGTATTCTGTTTTATCAACATACAGATAATTGTACCCAATAATGTCTTTAAAAGTATAAACACTTGTTGTTAAATGTTTTTTCATGCTTAAATTGTTTGTATGTGCAAATATACAGATTTTAAAATCAATAAGGTAAAGCCCAAAGGTATAAAAATACACAAAAGGAAAACTTATGGGAGCCCTATTTTTTACAAATCCAAAATTCATAAAATTTCGGTTTATTATTTAAGGGACGTTCATGAAATAAATTATAGTAGTTAGATGAAGTTGCTTTGTTCTTTAACGATAAATATTCAATACCAAATTATTTTATGTTTTTTTGATAGTGGTTTGGCATACTCTGGCGTAAGCAAAAAATAACAAACAAAAACCGAACAAAGCTCGTCATGGCGACAAAGAAAGCCATCGCCTGCAATTAAGCTACGCAACCAGTTCCAACAAACAAGCAGCATAGCGTACTTTGGGGGATTGCTTCCTCGTTTCATTCATCGCAATGACGAACAATGAGCAGGAGATAGCTTCACTTCGTTCGCTATGACGAACGTTGCAATTAATTCCCAAAAACCAATTCACCATCTTTAATATCGATTTTAATAGCTTGTTCTTTGTTTATTTTGCCGGCTAAAATTTGCTTTGAAAGTTCGTTTAGCACATATTTTTGAATCACCCTTTTAACAGGCCTGGCACCAAACTGTGGGTTATAACCTTTTTCGCCTATCCAATTAATTGCATTTTTACTTATTTCAATAATAAATTCACGCTCAGAAAGCATTTTCTTGATACCTTCAAACTGAATTTTTACAACATTGTTTATGTCCTCTTTTGATAGGGGTGTAAACATAATTGTTTCGTCAATACGGTTTAAAAATTCAGGACGGATGGTTTTTTTAAGAAGCTCGAACACCTTGTTTTTTGTTTCCTCTATAATTGTTTCTTTATTTTCTGGGTTAATATGCACAAACGATTCCTGAATTATATGCGAACCTGTATTCGAGGTCATAATTATAATGGTGTTTTTGAAATTTACCAACCTACCCTTGTTGTCCGTAAGTCGCCCATCGTCAAGCACTTGTAGTAAAATATTAAATACATCGGGATGTGCTTTTTCAATTTCATCTAATAAGATAACCGAGTACGGTTTTCGACGTACAGCTTCGGTTAATTGTCCACCTTCATCATACCCCACATATCCTGGAGGTGCACCAATAAGCCTTGAAACCGAGTGTCTTTCCTGATACTCGGACATATCGATACGTGTCATCATTTGTTCATCGTCGAAAAGAAATTCAGCCAAAGCTTTTGCAAGCTCAGTTTTGCCTACGCCAGTAGTACCTAAAAATATAAACGAGCCAATAGGTCGTTTTGGGTCTTGCATACCTGCACGGCTTCTTCGTACAGCATCAGAAATAGCACTTATAGCTTCATTTTGCCCAACTACACGTTTATGGAGCTGTTTTTCGAGATACAACAGTTTTTCCTTGTCGCTTTTAAGCATTTTACTTACAGGTATGCCAGTCCAGCGGGCAACTAGTTCCGCAATGTCTTCGGGTTCAACTTCTTCTTTTATCAAACTTGAATTTGCCTGCATATTTTGCAGTTCTTGCTTGTGTTTTTTTATGCCAGCTTCGGCTTCCTTTATTTTCCCATACCTTAACTCTGCAACTTTGCCTAAATCACCGTCCCTTTCGGCACGTTCAGCCTCTATTTTAAAATTTTCTACGTCTTGCTTGAATTTTTGAATTTTGTCAATAACTTCTTTTTCAGCTTTCCATTTTGCCATAAAATTGTTTAACCCGTCTTGCAGGTTTGCAATTTCTAAATTGATAGTTTCAAGCCTTGTTTTATTTTTTTCCCGTTTAATTGCCTCCCTTTCAATTTCCAAATGTTTAATTTTTCGTTGAATCTCATCAATTTCTTCAGGAACCGAGTTCATTTCCAAACGTAATTTGGCGGCAGCTTCATCAATAAGGTCAATAGCTTTATCGGGTAAAAAACGGTCAGAAATATACCGCTGCGAAAGTTCAACTGCCGAAATAATAGCATCGTCTTTTATCCGTACTTTATGATGGTTTTCGTATCGTTCTTTTAATCCACGTAATATTGCGATTGCACTTAAAATATCCGGCTCATCAACTTTTACTATCTGAAACCTGCGTTCAAGAGCCTTATCTTTTTCAAAATATTTTTGATATTCGCTTAAGGTTGTTGCACCGATTGCCCTTAAATCGCCACGTGCAAGTGCCGGTTTAAGTATGTTTGCGGCATCCATAGCCCCTTCGCCTTTACCGGCGCCTACTAATGTGTGGATTTCGTCAATGAATAAAACTACCTCACCATCAGATGCTAACACATCTTTTACCACCCCTTTCAGCCTTTCTTCAAACTCGCCTTTGTATTTGGCACCGGCAATTAGTGCACCCATATCTAATGAAAATATTTGTTTCGATTTCAGGTTTTCAGGAACATCGCTATTTATTATCCTGTTGGCCAAACCTTCAGCAATTGCAGTTTTCCCAACCCCTGGTTCACCAATTAAAATTGGGTTGTTTTTCGTCCTTCGCGAAAGTATTTGCAATATCCGCCTTATCTCATCATCACGGCCAATAACGGGGTCTAGTTTTCCTGTGCGTGCACGTTCGTTTAGGTTAATAGCATAACGTTCAAGCGAGTTATAGGTGTCTTCTGCCGTTTGGCTGTTTACTTTTGAACCTTTTCGTAGTTCGTTTATTGCCTGGTTCAGGTATTTCTCGGTAATTCCCTGATCTTTCATCATTTGCGAAATTTGGCCTTTGGTGCTTAAAATACCAAGTATCAAATGTTCAATAGAAACATATTCGTCGCCAAATTTTTTCGAAAAATCTATAGCTTTTTGTATTGCCTGTTGGCTTTCAGTTGTTAAATATGTATCGGCACCACTAACTTTTGGGTACGATTGTATAATGCTGTCCAATATCCTTTTGAAATTAACAATGTCAACATTAAGCTTCTTCAACAAAAATACGCTAACATTTTCATCAATTTCGAGTATGCCTTTTAATAAATGCCCGGTTTCAATTGCTTGATGACCGTATGATTGGGCCATATCTTGTCCTTTGTGTATGGCTTCTTGCGATTTTATGGTAAAATTATTAAGGTTCATATCTTTATATTAGTTCGTTAAATATTTGTAATGCTTTAGTTATTAGACACTTATAGGGTAAGCTCTTATTGTCTTAAAATACTGATTGTTAATAGGTTAATCAAAAATCTAATATTTATAATTTATCAAAGTTTTGTAATTTGAATGCATCAATTTTATTGCCATTTGTTTTTATAACGCTGTGGCAGACAAATAGGCGTATTTTTTCACGGCAAACGTGCCAAAATGGCATACGTGCAAATAAAAAATGTTTAAGCTATACACTTTGGCCATGAAATTAGCTTTGTTTAGGTTTGGAAAAATTTTATAATGGGCGAAATTGGAGTTAATAGTCTGTCAATATTTGTAATGCACTAGTTATCAGAGGTTTATGGGACTGGATCTTGTTGGCTTAAATGTTGATTGTTAGTAGGTTAATCTAAAACCTTTAGCCCTGAGGAAGCCGAAAGGGTCAATCTAAAATTTAAAATTTAACGAACTGTTGTTGAGTTATTAATTTAAAATTATATAAATTTGCCTGAAATAATAAAATATAGTTATGAGAGAAAGAGAAGTTTTATTAAACCCGAATAAACTGGTTAGGTATTTGAAAAAACCTGCATCGGAGTTTACCAAACATGATATTATCCAATTTATTGATGAAAATAATGTTGAGTTACTGAATTTTAAATATGTTGGTGAAGACGGAAAGCTTAAAACCCTAAATTTTGTGATAACAAGTAAAGATTACTTAGACTCAATTTTATCTACAGGTGAGCGGGTTGATGGTTCCAGCCTTTTTTCGTTTATCGAAGCCGGGCGAAGTGATTTATATGTTATCCCTAGGTTTAAAACTGCTTTTGTAGATCCATTTGCAACATCGCCTACACTAAATATTTTATGCTCTTTTTATACTGCCGAAGGTAACCCTTTAGAAAGTGCGCCCGAATACATCCTTAAAAAGGCAATTATTGATTTTAAGCAATCAACAGGCTATGATTTTTATGCGATGGGCGAACTTGAATATTATATTTCAGGTACAAAAGGAAGTTTATATCAACCAACTGACCAAAAAGGGTATCATACATCGTCGCCTTTCACCAACTGGGAACATTTAAGGATTGAAGCAATGCAGCTTATTGCACAATCGGGTGGTAAAATTAAATATGGGCACTCCGAAGTTGGAAATTTTTCTACAGAAACAGAAGAATATGAACAACACGAAATTGAATTTATGCCCGTAAATGCCGATGAAGCTGTTGATCAGTTAATTGTTGCTAAGTGGATTTTACGTATGCTTGGTAAACAGCACCATGTACAAATAAGCTTTGCACCCAAAATTACTGTAGGGAAAGCTGGTAGCGGCCTTCATATACACATGATGCTGGTTAAGGACGGTGTTAATAAAATGATAGAAAACTTTGAGTTGAGCGATCTTGCAAAAAAAATGATTGCTGGCCTTCTTGAGCTTGCCAGGCCTTTGACTGCTTTTGGGAACTATATACCAACATCGTATTTGAGGTTGGTCCCCCACCAAGAAGCACCAACAAAAGTATGCTGGGGCGATACAAACCGCTCGGTTCTGGTAAGGGTTCCGTTGGGCTGGGTTGCTGAAACAAGCATGATAAAAAATGCTAATCCGCAGGAAATTGGTGAGATTCCGTATATTCCTGGCAAACAGACTGTTGAGTTTCGTGCGCCAGATGGTTCGGCAGATATTTACCATCTTATGGCAGGGTTGATAATTGCCGCAAAAAATGGTATAATAGGTAAAAATTCATTGAAAAAAGCTGATGAACTTTACGTAAAGGTTAATATTTTTGATGGTGAAAATAAAGGGATCCTTAAAAAGCTTGATAGCTTACCTCAATCATGTTGGGAGTCAGCTGAAAGTTTAGAGCAAAACAGAAAATATTTTGAAGAAAACAACATTTTTCCCAAGGGAACAATTGATAGGTTTATCAATTACCTGAAATCGTTTAAAGACGAACATTTAAGCGAAGAATTATATGGAAAAAAAGATGAAATAAAAAAATTGGTCGAGAAATATATTCATTGTGCGTAACATATGCAGGAAACTAGTGTCAAGTCAAGCATGGTGTTTCGGGTATATTATAATACTTATTACTTTTTTGATCTGTCATTAGTAATTGGACATTAGTCAGTTGGCAACAATGATTAATGACTATTAACCCGAAATCTCATACATGATTTGATACTAGATTAAGTTCTGGGTTGAAACTGTTGATTTTAGCCTGAATTTTCGCAACTGACGGGTTACCCCGTCAGTTTATCTACGGATTTGACCTAACACCCTGTATTAATAGTTTACGGGATTTTTGTAATGTAAAAAAACATTAATGGATAACAAAATTAAAGATATAGTTATAGCTTTCGACGGGCATTCGTCGTGTGGTAAAAGTACTGTGGCAAAGGCAGTTGCAAAAGAATTGGATTATGTTTTTATTGATAGCGGAGCTATGTATCGGGCAGTTACATATCTGGCAATTAAAAAGCAATTGATTAATGGTAAAAAAATTGATATCCCTAGCTTAAAAAAAGCAGTTGATTTTATTAAAATCGGGTTTGTTAAAAACAATGAAACAGGACAGCAAGAAACATTTCTGAATGGGAAAAATATAGAAAAAGAGATTCGAGGTATTGAGGTATCTGAAAGCGTTAGTTATATTAGCGAACTTGATTTTGTAAGGACCAAATTGGTAGCTTTGCAGCAAGAAATGGGCATCAATAAAAAAATTGTTATGGATGGCCGGGATATTGGAACTGTAGTTTTTCCTGATGCAGAACTTAAATTTTTTATGACAGCTAGTGCTGATGTACGTGCGCAACGACGGTATAAAGAGTTGACCGAAAAAGGCGACGACGTTACTTTTGAGGAAATTAAACAAAATTTAGAAAAACGTGATTATATTGATCAGAACAGGGAAATCAGTCCACTAAAAAAGGCTGATGATGCAATCGTACTTGATAATAGTAGCTTAACCCCCAAAGAACAATTAGATTGGGTAATGGAAAAAATCTTTAATCTCTAACTAAAAAAAATAATAAAATAATATCAACTGGTTGTTATACCAGGCGATACTGATGTTTTGCGATGCCCTGTACTAACTAAAACATGGTTAAAGGTAATATTGACTAATGCACCAATGGATAAAATAGAAATAAACAAAAATTCAGGCTTTTGCTTTGGTGTTGAAGCGGCTGTTAAAAAGGCTGAAGAGGAGTTGATGAAAGGCACAAAGCTATATTGCCTGGGGCAAATTGTGCATAATAACATGGAAGTTAAAAGGCTTGAAAATTTGGGTATGCTTACTATTGGTTATGACGAATTTAAACAACTGAAAAATGCCATTGTTTTGCTGCGTGCCCATGGCGAACCACCTGAAACTTATAAAATTGCTAAAGAAAACAACATAACTCTTATTGATGCAACTTGTCCTATTGTTACAAAGTTTCAGCAAAAGCTTAAAAAAACACATTATGAATCGGGAAATGGCAACCAAACCGTAATTTTTGGAAAAAAAACGCATCCCGAAGTAATTGGTTTGGCCGGACAAATTGAAAATAAGGCTATTATTGTGGAAACCGAAAGTGATTTACAGAAAATTAATTTCAATAAACCCATAAAGTTATATGCCCAAACAACCAAATCGACTGAATCGTATAAAAAAATTTCAGATTTGGTAAAGCAAAAATCAGAGACTAAAACAAACCCTGGAAACTTAAAAATCCACAATACATTATGTGGGCACGTATCAGGGCGTGAAGCTAAATTGAAAGAGTTTGCAAAAAAACATGATATAATTATTTTTGTTAGTGGTAAAAAAAGTTCAAACGGAAAAGTGTTATACAATGTTTGCAAGCAAATTAACAAAAACACTTATTTTTTATCATCAATAGAAGAATTAAAGCCTGATTGGATAAAAACTACAGGTACAATAGGTATTTGTGGTGCTACATCCACACCCAAGTGGTTAATGGAAAAAACAAGAGAAGCCATCTTATCTTTGCAAGTTTCGTAATGCTGGTAAGCAAAGAATATTTGCCATAAAAAACAAGCCCATAAGTGGATGGAATCATTATAGTGAAAAGGGTTAAAACTAGATTCTTTGAAAACTGTTTGTTATTGAATATCAACTCAATGAATAGTTTAACCATTTAACAATCCAACCATTTAAACCATAATCGCCACCAAAATTTGTCAGAAGTGTTTTCTTATTTGTATCTTTATCGCAAAGTGTAAAAAATACTAACAAAACCAAAATAAAATGATTCAAATAACAGGAGATGGCCTAACCATAGAAAAAGTGGTTGATGTAGCCCGGAATAATAAAAAAGTTGAATTGCACCCAGATGCGATAAATAGAATTAATAAATGCCGGGCCATGCTTGAAGAAAAAATTGAGGCAAAAGAAATTATGTATGGTGTAAATACTGGTATTGGCGAGTTTTCTGAAGT
>NBLH01000239.1 GCA_002084525.1 Bacteroidetes bacterium 4572_117
AATAAATCATTAAAACAAGTTTCTTTTTCATACGATTTTACCTGTTTTGTTCCAAGTTTAGAAATTTCGAGAATATCATCAATTATTCGCATTAATTGATTTCCGCTGTTTTGAACAATATTTATGTAATGTTTTTTCTTTGCATCTGTTAAATTTGGTTTGTTAAGAATTTTTGAAAATCCCAAAATACCGTTCATCGGTGTTCGGATTTCATGCGACATATTATTAATAAATTCCGTTTTTAATTGATTGCTTTCTTCTGCTTTTTGTTTAGCAATTATTAGTTCTTTGTTTTTGGCTTTCAATTTTCTCTCTGCAATTTTTCGTTCTGTTATATCACGAACTATTGTTATTGAATTATTAGTTCTTTGTTTTTGGCTTTCAATTTTCTCTCTGCAATTTTTCGTTCTGTTATATCACGAACTATTGTTATTGCAATATTTTTTTTGTTTAATACTGAAAGACTTGTGTTGATTTCAATCGGGATTTTTACACCACTTTTAGTAATGTAATTCATTTCTGCAATTAACTTTTTTTCTTTTTGTAATTTATGTGTCTCTTTTATTATTTTTTCTTGATATTTTAGGTTTTCAATTAATTTGCTCAATGCTATGGCATAAGCATTTACAATTTTTTGCTCAAACTCATCTATGAATTTTAAATTTTCATCAATATATCCAACTTGTAATTCACCATATTTTTCTTTTTTTGTTTTAATATCAGCCTTTAAATAATTAGACGTTTTTTTACTGATATTTTTGCAGTTTGAATTTTCAACATTATCAATAATAACAAGGCTAAATACCTTATCCGAAAATTTCATGCTTTTAGGAATTATATTAGAAGTCAATTTATTGATTACTTCCCTTAAATCTTCCGTTTTATTTGCAATTTCCATTAAAGAAATTAACCCGTTTAGTTCTTTTATTCTTTGTCTTAATACTTCGTTTTCGTTCATTTTGTATTGTTATATTAAGTTGGTGCTAACAAGTGTGTTGCTGTATTACACAAACATTCTATTATATGATTTTGTTGATTAAGTAAATGTCTGTGTATCTGTAGTATATAAAACACATTTATATCTAATAGTTACACAAACATACTATGTTTGTGTAACTATGGTGGCTTTTCATCACCTACCTTTTTATCCAAATTCAAATTATCTAAAGGGCTCTTTATTTTTTTTAATTCCTTTTTTTGCAAGCTGAGCGTAAGATAATGTTGTTATAATATCTTAGCAAAACTTTAATAGCTATATTTCCTTCTGGTAGCGCCCTCAAATAAATAATACATGGGTTCAATTTGTTAGTGGCAATCTTTAAAATATTTTAAGCTAAGAACTTTATTTTTTAAACCGTTAAAATACTTATAAAAAATTATATAAGCAAATGTTTATTGCCAGTCTATATAATTATGCTACTTAACATAAAAGGCTTGGCCTAAAATACTGTAGTCTATTTAATTTATCTCTTGCCTTTTTTTAGGATTTTTGTAACTATTCAGTATCCCTAAAATGCCGGGAACAAGCCTGATAAAGCTTGAATATGAATAAGCCCGTATGAAATGCGGGCTAGGGTGCAAAAATATCACAAGCCTGAAAGGGTTGAATTATAGTCTATTAAACCCTTTTTAGGGTTTAAGCTGTGCATGGTTTCATTTCCCCAGGTTTCACCTGGGGTTATTCACATTCAATCCTTTCAGGATTGTTTTAGAGTAATCAGAGCCTGAACCAAAGTCAGACCCTGACAGACCGAACATTAAATGAATTTATATGAATAAATAGTGAAACGATGACCCTCAAAGAGCCGGAAAAACACCCTTGAAAAACATAATAAGCAACAAACCCCAAATTATTGCCCCAACAAAAGCTACAGGTAAAGGTTTCATTTTGTTAAAAATAGGAAAGGGGAAAAAGAAAAACCTAGCTAATATACCTAATAAAATATTGTTTGTTAATAAATTATTAGACCAAAATTTATAAGCCGAACGAAAATCAACAGCTTTACCTTGAATTACTATTGTTATAATTTTTTCGGCCACATAGCCATATAATCCAAAAACTATTGCCGAATACCAAATTGAACTTAATTGAACAAGTTCTGTTTCGGATAACTTGTCGAACATAAAAAAGTAAATTAAAACAAAGGTGATTATTCCAAAAGCGAAGCTCAACGGATATAGTGTCGTTTTCCTGAATTTTCGGTTATTAAGTATATTCCAGACAGGAACCAATTTTGGGTCGTGAAATGTACCACAATATTTGCATTTTTTTAGTTCCAGGTTAATTGGTGCCCCACAATTTTTACAGTTCATGGTTGAGATTTTGTTTATCCAAATTTAAACAATTATTACGAATAATAAAATCATAAAGTAAAACGTTCAAATTTTGGTATCTGATTATTGTTTTTGCTATGCAGCCGTTTTGGAGTAATTGGAAGCCCAGCTTAATTACCGGGGACTGCCATGGGCTACACCCTCGCAGTGACATGCGTTTTGCAAGGATGGCTTACGCCAGAGTATGACCCCAAACCCCGAGCGGCTCTGCTTGTGCCAGCCATTCACTATACAATTCATTAAACGCACGTCCTTGCGAGCGAAGCGAAGCAATCCCCCAATGTACCAGATGCATTCATTTAAAGCAATCCCGTAGTTTTAGAATGTACAATATAAGTTACTAAATCCACTGTATTTAATTAATTTTACGATATTATAAGAATATTTTGTTAATTTTAGATATTAAAACAATAAAACATCCATTGTAAAAGCTTTGCCACCCAAGGTAATGGCTATTTGGGATGTTCTTCCGCAGTAGCGGAACAGGCAATGTGGTAAATAAAAAACAATTAAATATAGACACATGAAAAATTTACTATTATCAACACTTACAATCTACCTTGTTTCTATTTGTTCATGTAACAAAAATTCTGATTCTGGCATTTCGCAATCAGCTTATGATAAAGAAATTTTTAACCTAATAAACGCACATAGGCAAAGTATTGGTTTGGCAAGTTTAGAATATAACGACGAAATTTGGAAAGGTGCATACGGACACAGCAAAAATATGGCTGATGGTACGGTTGATTTTGGACATGTTGGATTTTCGGAAAGAGTAAGCGGTATACGGACAAATATGGGGCTTGCCGGAGGCTCGTCTTCTGAAAATGTTGCCATGGGCTATTCCTCTGCAAATGCTGTTGTAAGCGGTTGGCTTAACAGTACAGGTCATAAAGATAATATTGAAGGCGATTTTACCTATTCGGCTGTGAGTGCCGTAAAAAGTGAAAATGGCCAATATTATTACACGCAAATATTTATACGGGAATAATTTAACTAATGACAAATGAGGCTCTGGTTTATGTATTCTGAGATACTAATAATTATTTGTTTTGTGTTAATTAACAGGCAATTAGAAATTAAAAATAAACGTCTCATATCCTTAATTACTAATTACCAATATACTAATTGCTTTCAAAATATAAGTAATGCAGATATTTAAAAAATCCTAGACAATCTAAACCAGAGCGACAAATGACCACACCTATTTGGGTATCATATCCTTGTATTTCATTAAGTCTAAACTTGTAAAAACCAAAACAAAACCGGCAATACCAAAGCTTATTGGTTTATCGGTTTTAGCAAATAGGCAGTTTAAATAATGTTATTTTTGTTAGCTTTACAGACTTTTAATTTGATTTTTTTTTGAAATTGTTATGTTGTATCAAAGAGGGTTTGGGGTAGTTTTGTGTGTTTTTTTAGCTGGATTTACGCATTTTTTTGGTCAAAATGAAAGTAATTTAGCTAAGCTTACAAGGGAAACTGTTGTTGATTATACCGAAAAAACTTTGGGTTTAGACGACCTGTTGGTAAACGGTGAAAAATATCAACCCCCAAATATTAAAGTAAATAAAAGCCCTAATTTTGAATGGGGTGAATTAAAAGGCAGTAAACTATTTATAAAAGGCGAGCTTTATTCAAACATTAAACTAATTTACGATATTAGTTTAGACCAGCTGGTTTTAGATAATGGCCGTGGTAAATATATTGTTTTAAACTCTTCGTATGTTGATTCTTTTTATTTAGGATACAACCATTTTATTAAACTGGATAATCAAAAAAATGAATTTGGCAAATTTGGGTATTTTGAAAAAATAAATTCAAAAGGTGATTTGCTTTTAAAAAAATACAACAAAAAAATAATAAAAATATACGATAGCCAGAACCCAGATGGACGATTTTCGTCTCAAAAATACACTTATTACATTTATAATAACAACAAATTGACAGAAGTTGACTCGAAAAAGGCATTTTTGCGATATTATGGTAACAAGAGAAAAGAAATCTGGAACTTTTTGAAAAAAAACAAAATAAAATATAGAAAAGCAAGCAACAATGAACTCGTTAAATTAATGGACTTTTGCTTTGATACAAAATTATTAAATTGAATACATTATATATGGTTTTTAAAATAAAAATGGCAAACTTGTTTAACAAAATCGCTTTTTTGGCTTTAATTATATTTCTTCCCATAAAACTAATCGGGCAAACTAAAGAAATAAAGCTTAACGAAAGTTACAACAAATTATCGTGGGCTAATTTTGTACATAAACTCGAAAAAGAATATCCCGTAAGGTTTTATTTTGATAGTTTGCCTGATTTTGAAGTGATAATTCCTGAAAAGGGAATAAATTTCGCGGATAAGTTGAATAAAATCCTAAAACAATATAAGTATACAGCAACTATTGATGATACCGGGAATATAATTGTTACAAAACAAAAAATTTATACATCGCTACCAAAAAGCTTTTTTAAGCAAAACACCAATAGCATAAACATCAGCAATATAACCGAAAATACCAATAACTATACAAACGAATATTTAAAAACAGATAATGTTTTTGTAGTCAAAAATGCTACAATCGGGAAAAACACAAACGATAATAAAACAAGCGCTACAGTTTCGGGATATGTAAAAAGTTTAGGTGATAATTTACCTATTGTAGGAGGCACACTACAAATAAAGGAGACTGGTAAAGTTGTGGTAACTAATAGTTTGGGTTTTTACACAGTTAATCTTAGAAAGGGTAATTACACACTAATTATAAGAAGTATTGAAAGCGAAGAAGAAAAAATAAAGCTTAAGGTATTGTCAAGTGGCAGGCTTGATATTAAGCTAAAAGCTAAATTAAATACTATTGACGAGGTAATAGTCAGCTCTGAACGTGAACATATTGTCAGGAGCACAAATATGGGGTATCAGAAATTAGTAACAAAAGAGATTAAAGAAATTCCGCTTGTGCTTGGCGAAAGGGATATTGTTAAAGTAAGTTTGTTGCTACCGGGCATACAATCGGTTGGCGAAGGTAGTTCGGGTTTTAATGTTCGTGGCAGCCCAACCGATCAAAATTTATTTATAATCAACAATGTACCTGTTTATAATTCGTCGCATTTATTTGGTTTTTTTTCAGCTTTTAATTCAGATGCCATCAAGCATTTTTCGCTTTACAAAAGTAATATCCCGGCAAATTTTGGTGGCAGGTTGGCTTCTATTTTCGATATTAAAACAAAAAAAGGAAGAAAAAATAATTTTACCGCCAGTGGGGGCATAAGCCCGGTTACATCAAGGTTAATGGTTGAAGGGCCTATAAAAAAAGAAAAAAGCAGCTTTATGGTAGGGCTTAGGTCCACTTATTCCGACTGGCTTTTAAAACAGGTTGAAGACCCTGATATTAAGAACAGTAGCGCACAGTTTGCTGATATTGTAACAAATTTTTCGTTTGATTTGGACAAAAACAACCAGCTTAGTTTTTTTTCGTACCACAGTTACGACAAAATTAACTTAATCAACAAAAACAAATACAATTATGCTAATAATGGGGCATCATTGTCGTTAAATCATTTGTTTAAAGAAAAGCACAAATTATTGGTTTCGCTCATATACAGCCAATATAATTTCGATGAAGAAAACTCAGAGCTTGAAATATCGTCGTATAAAGATAATTTTGAGCTTAAACATAGCGAATTTAAAACTATTTTAACATTAAGGCCAAATGTTAACCACACAATTACAAGCGGAATAAATAGCTCGCTTTACTTAGTAGATAACGGTAATTTTTCGCCATTAGGCAATCAATCATTAGTTGCCCCATTAAAGCTGGGAAATGAAAAAGCCATTGAAACAGGGTTTTTTATATCCGATGAATGGACAATTTCGCCAAAATTATCTTTAATTGGTGGGCTAAGGTATAACGCCTATTTATATTTAGGCCCTCAAAATGTAAAAACATATCCCACAGGAAAACCAAAAACACTGGAAAGCATAATCGATACTATCAGCTATTCAAACAACAAGGTTATTAAATCGTACGGTGCCCCGGATATACGGATTGCTGCCAGGTATTTATTAACTGATAATGTTTCGATAAAATTAAGTTTTAACCAATTGCACCAATATTTGTTTATGTTAACCAACACCATTGCAATTTCGCCTACCGATAAATGGAAACTTGTTGACAGTAACATAAAACCAATGGCAGGTAACCAGTATTCATTTGGGCTGTACAATAGTTTTTGGGGCGGCAAATATAATTTTTCGGTCGAAACATACTATAAAACGGTCGAAAACTTGGTTGAATACAAAAATGGCGCAAATTTAGTTGTTAACGAAAACCCCGAAATAGATATTTTGCAGGGTAAATTAAAAGCCTACGGGGCAGAATTTATGTTAAAAAAATCAGCGGGGAAACTTAACGGGTGGTTAAATTATACATATTCACGTGCGCTTGTTACTGTTAATTCCGATGAACCCGAAGAAAGGATAAATGAAGGTGAAAGTTACCCTTCAAACTACGATAAGCCTCATGCTTTTAACCTTGTTGCCAATTATAAATTTTCGAGGCGGTTTAGTATATCTTCAAATTTGGTATATTCAACAGGGCGGCCAATCACCTATCCGCTTGGTGTTTTTTATATGGATAATATTGAACTTCCGCTTTATTCAAAAAGGAACGAGTACAGGATACCCGATTATTTCAGGATGGATTTGTCGGTAAAAATTGAGGGTAATTTAGCTTCAAAAAAACTGGCACATGGCACATGGATATTCTCAGTTTATAACCTTTCGGGCAGGAAAAATGCCTATTCAGTATATTTTAAATCGGAAGAAGGCATTATTACAGGGTATAAATTATCTATTTTTGGTGCCCCGATATTTTCACTAACTTACAGCTTTAAATTAGGCAATTATGCAAATTAGGATTTTTTCATATTTACTTATCGTTGTTTTTTTGCAGGCCTGTGTTGAAAAATACAACCCACAAATTAACGATTATAAAAACCTGCCAGTAGTTGAAGGAACGATAACTAACGAACCCGGGCCTTACATAATCAAGCTTTCGCAATCATCAATGGTTTACGATCCAAAATATATCCCTATTCCGGGGGCAAATATTATTATTTCAGATAATTATGATTTTGAAGAAACATTGACCGAAACTGAACCCGGTGTATATTCAACCAGCCCAACCGGGATAATTGGAGAAATTGGGAAAAAATACAGGATAACAATTACCGTAAACGGAAAAACATATCAATCGGAATATGAAAAACTTGAAGAACCTATTGAAATTGATTCAATTTATACAAAAATTGAAACAAGAGAAACAAGGGAAGGTCAGTTGGAGGGGCTTCAATTTTATATCGACACAAAA
>NBLH01000036.1 GCA_002084525.1 Bacteroidetes bacterium 4572_117
GGGAATATTGGTGAAAAACAAACAAATTTTTCTTCAAGACTACACAATTTTAAATACTTTACAGCATTAATTTTTGGTTTGATACATGGGTTGGGCTTTTCAAACTATCTTAAAAGCTTACTTGGGATGGAACAAAACTTTGTTAAACCCCTTTTTGCTTTTAATTTAGGTTTAGAAATAGGGCAAATTATTATTGTTTTAATCGTGTTGATTATATCATCAATTGCAATTAATAAATTTAGGGTAAAAAAACGGGCATGGACTTTGGTATTATCAGGTGCAGGCATAGGTATTTCTGTTGTACTGATGCTTGAAAGGATAATGGAAATGGGGAATTAATAATTGAGAAACAAACAACCAGTGTCATGTCATGTATGAGATTTCGGATAAACCGATGTTATTTTTGGAATTTTGACAAACTAAAAAAAGTAAGCATTACCTGTTCCGCCAAAGCGGAAGCCGCAGCTACGTGAGTCTTTTTTTAATAAAGCAAAAAACAAAAAGAGCAAGGTTCAGCCCTAAAGATCATGCTTGACTTGACACCAACTTACCGCTTGCTAACAGTTCTTGGCTTTAACCCAAACGTGTAAGGGACTTCCATTCTCAGGAAAAAAACATCACTTATTCGTAGGCTTTAGCAAAATAAATTTGCATCTTTGAAATTTATCCAGACCTTGAATAAGTATGCACTGCTGCTCATGTCAGGGCACACACAAAAGCGAAACTCAAAAAGGATTACTTATTGTAAATGAGGTACTTGCAAAAAACAACGCTCGCAAAATTTTTAATTTTGCTATTTTCTAAAAGGAAAGGTTTTTACTTTTAATCCCTTTCAAATTTTAGAAAATTGTTGCGTACAATGTGTCAGAGCGAAAATTAAGCTTTGAAAATTGGACTCTTTGATTAAAAAGGTATAGCTTTAGAAGTGCTTGATGAACTTGGGGCTACTATTAAGGCAGAAATTAAAAAACTGCCCAAATACCAACAGCCCGCAGCTATTCTTATCTTAGATTCAGAGTTCACTGTTGAAAATGGAGAATTGACAAGTAATTTAAAGTTAAAGCGTAAAATCATTGTAGAGAAAAACTCCGGTAAAATTGCATTGGTATACCAATATATGGATGGAGCCGGGAGGCCTGCTGCTTTAACTTTTTATGATAGAGAAATTGTAATTGCTTATTAAAAAAGGTTTTTTATGAAAAAATATTTTATCACTGGAGCAACTGGAGCAATTGGATGTGCTTTAATTCCTCATCTGCTTAGATTTAAAGATGTGGAGCTCGTTCTACTTGTGTGCGCAGAAAATCCGGGTCATTTACATGAACGCTTAGAAAAGATATTCAAGTTTTGTAAATTCTCAGAAGATGATGAAAGAAGATTAAGAGTCCGCGGCGTTATTGGGGATGTCAGTCTTCCAGAATCTATGCGAATTTTTATCTGGTAGAAGAACCTTGGGAGTAACTCCCTCAACAGGTAAAACAAAGCTTGATATTATTCCCTCTGATTATGTGGCACAGGCGATTGTTTGGTCTAGTGAGACAAATAAAACTATTGGTAAAATAATGCATGAATGTTCAGGAGGTGAGGATGCACTTGACATTTCAAGACTTAGAAAAAGAGTGCTGGAAATTTATACACAAAATAGAATAGGGGTTCCTGATGCAAAGGTCATCCCTATTTGGGTATTTAAATCGATTCTGCCAGTTATTGGATTATTTGTCTCAAAAAAAGCCAGACGGGCAATGAAGGCACTGCCAGTTTTCTTAAATTACCTTGCTGAAAACATAACCTTTGACAATACTAAAACACGTTTGTTGCTCAAGGACGAACTTGACATTCCACCTATTAATAGTTACCTGGGCACAATTCTAAAACATTACTTAGATAACCGGTTCGTAAGAGAAAAGTGAATAACAGAGGATATTTAGTTATCAAAGGTGCTTATTACTTTATTGGCAATCGATTAATTATTTGAGAAATTAGGAAAAAAACCTAAGGATTTAGTTGTAGAAGCAAAATTAAAGGATATTTGATATGAAAGATATTTTAAAATTTAAAAAATGCCCGGTTTCCGGATTGCCTATAACCACAAAACCCGAATGGAAATATAAGGCTAAAGACGGTTCTTGCACAATAGAAATTGCCATTATTGGAGATAATATTTTATATGAAATTCCAATAGGAATTATAGATGGCGAAGCTAATAAGTGGTACACCAAAACTGCAAGCAAAATAATTGCTGATTATTTTGGAAACCGAAAATATTATTTTGCTTATGATTATTCCTTAATGGAAAACGCATCTTTAGAAGCAAAAAAAGTATTTATCAATTGGCTTATTTCAAATTCCGACAAAATTGAGTTGGTAACAGTTTTTGGAATGAATCAAATTATAAAAGTGGCAATAAAAACAGCTAGAATAATTTCCAAAAAAATTGACAAACTAATTTTAACCAATTCTTACCAAGAATCAATCCATACAATTTTACGTAAAGAAAAATCAAATGGGATTCTATCTTATCAAAAATGCCCGGTTTCAGGGTTACCTATAAATATAAATAACGAATGGAAATATGAAAATAAGGATGATTCTTTTTCAGTGGAAATGGGGAAAATTGGTGAAAGTATTATTTTTATTTCTGTAGTTGGTTCCGTATCAGTCAGAACTATTGAAGCGACCACGATTATCATAAATCGTATTATAAACCAACACCCCAATACAGTTCCGCTTTACTTGGTTTTTGATTATAGCAAACTTATTAAGGAATCAATACAAACAAAAAAAACATTTGTTAATTGGCTATTAGCAGTTTTAGATAAAGTTGAGAAAATTATATTTTTTGGTGTGAATAATACACTTAAGTTAACAATTAACGCTACAAAAATAATAAGCTCAAAGTTTTATAAAGTTACTGTTTCCGATACCTACCAAGATGCTATAAAGTATATTATGGAAGGTAAAGGTGAATATTTAAACAAGGGCGAGAAAGGAAATAATC
The DNA here is from genome assembly GCA_002084525.1 of Bacteroidetes bacterium 4572_117. GTDB lineage: Bacteria > Bacteroidota > Bacteroidia > Bacteroidales > NBLH01 > NBLH01. The sequence goes on from NBLH01000036.1 coordinate 2,999, forward strand.
GTATAAATGAGCTAATTGGTTATCTTGGAAAAATGACATGGACAGGCGATTTAAACCAAAAAATACCGGTATTGCCCAAAGATGACACTTTCGCCGAACTATTTGCAGCCGTTGCAGCCAATCAGGAAGATTTACGGGAAATTGAGAAAGATAGAGACGAAGCTCATAAAAAATTAGAGAAAACTATATCAGAAAAAGATGAAGCCCTAAAATCAGTATCTGACAACGAACTGGTTATACTCAAAATGTTGGAAAATGTTCAGGCACAGGAAACTGAAACAAAAAAGGCAAACGAGCAGCTCGAAACAATAATAAAAGGGGCAAATCTTGGTTGGTGGGATTGGGATATCCCTACGGGAGATGAAATTTTTAACGAAATACTTGCCGAAAACCTTGGATATAAGCTCAGCGAAATTACACCCCACATTAAATGGTGGGAAGGTAAGATACATCCAGATGATGAAAAACAAGTATTTGAATATATACAAAACTATTTTGATGGAAAAACAGAATACTACCAACACAAACACCGCTTAAAAACCAAAAGTGGCAAATGGAAATGGTTTTTAGATTTTGGTAAAGTTGTAGAAAGAGATAAAGATGGTAAAGCCATTAGAATGATAGGCATTTTGCGCGATATTGATAAGGAAGAACGGGCAGAACAAACATTACGGCAAAGCGAAGAAAAATATCGTCTCCTCACTGAAACAATGAAAGATGTTGTTATTAGAATATCAGCAACAGGTGAACTTTTATATGTGAGCCCGGCAATAAAAAAATTTGGAGGATACAAGCCGGAAGAAGAAGTCGGAAGTAATATGTTAAAATATTTTGCAGAAGAAGACGATTATCAGCGAGCAGTAAAACTAATTACAGAAATTATCGAAACACATAAAAGTGGTCATTTTGAGTTTATGTTTAAAACAAAAAATACAGTGCCATTTCCTGTTGAACACACTTTTGTTCCTTTAATCAGTAATAATAAAGTTTATGCAATACAAATGGTTTTACGTGATATTTCAGAACGTAAAAAAGCAGAACAAGCTCTTAAAGAAAGCGAAGCTAAATTACGTGAAAGCAACAAAACAAAAGACAAATTTTTCTCAATAATTGCACACGATTTAAAAAGTCCGTTTAATACCATGTTGGGTTTTTCGCAACTACTAATTAATAAGTTTGAAAAATATGATATCCAAAAACAAAAAAAGTTTCTTGGTATTTTAAATAGCGATATAAAAAACACTTATAAATTACTTGAAAATTTATTGCTTTGGTCTCAATCTCAAAGAGGAACTATTGATTTTAAACCCGAAAAAGAAAACCTTTATTTATTGGTAGCAGAAACCATTGATATATTAAGTCAAACAGCTACAAATAAATCAATTATTATTAAAAATGAAATATCTGAAAGCACGCTTGTAAAGGCAGATAAAGATATGCTGGCAACAATTATTAGGGTGGTGTCGTCGAAATTGGTGTAAATACACTCCATAGCATGGCCCAACATGAAATATACGTAAAAGACAGTGGTGTGGGTATTCCAAAAAAAATACAATCTAAATTATTTGATATTGGTGAAAACACATCAACATATGGAACAGAAAATGAAACAGGGACCGGGCTAGGATTAATTTTATGTAAAGAATTTGTGGAAAAACACGGAGGGGAAATTTGGGCGGAAAGCGAAAATGGAAAAGGTAGTAAATTTATTTTTACAGTCCCGATTGGTAAAACTTTTTAATAATGTGTTAAAAAAGAAATTAAACAAATACTTTAGTGAAACTTTTCAATTAAGGCCAATCCATGCATGGTAACACGTTTGCTGCTACGTACACCTATCGCACAAATTTTTCTACTCATTGCAGGTAGTATGGGTTTAATCCAAATACCTGCTGCATTGTCAAGCCTGCTGCCATTAATTCCGTACCAATTAATAGTTTCAATTACAATTTGTTCAAGTTTAAAAACATATTCGCGGGTGCCGATACCAAAAGTATCTAAATCAAAAATCGGATAAACAACAATTTGCCCCGGCCCATGGTAGGTAATATCCCCACCCCTGTCAATATGGTAATACCCAATACCTTTTTCTTTAAGGGTTTTAGTATTTAAAAGCAAGTTAGAAATATCGCCACTTTTCCCTAGTGTAAAAACATGGGGGTGTTCACAAATCAACAATCGGTTATCAGCAGCTTCACCATTATTTTTAGCCTTAACTAAGTTGTTAAATAACAATTTTTGATAATCCCAAGCTTTTTTATACTCTATTTTTCCTAAATCCTCAACAATAAAAGCCATTTGTTTATTTGCTTAATTGGTTAATTGGCTATTTGGTTACTCAACCGCACAGGCTCAAACACCTGAATAACAGCACCTTACTCGTTCCTATAAAATAATCAAATCCCAACAATCATATTCACTTCACATGTTTTTCCGCATGATATGATGATCTCACCAACGGGCTGCTTTCAACAAAACGAAAACCCTTTTCCAAGCCGGCTAGTTCGTACTTTTTAAATATTTCAGGCTTTACATATTCCTGAACCTCAATATTTTGCCTTGTTGGTTGCAAATACTGGCCAATTGTCATTACCTCACAGTTTACCAGTCTTAAATCATCCATTGTTTCCAGCACTTCATCAAAAGTCTCACCAATACCAAGCATAATCCCCGATTTTGCCCTGATACCGGAACCTGCAATATATCCCAACACCTTTAAACTAGTTTCATATTTTGCTTTTGTGCGTATTTCTGGTGTTATGCGCCTTATTGTTTCTAAATTATGCGAAATTATATCAGGTTTGGCGTCAATAACTACTTGTAGGTGTTCAGTATTTCCATTAAAATCAGGGATTAAAACTTCTATAGTAATTTCAGGGTTCAGCTTTTTTATTTGAACAATTACTTCGGCCCAAACAGAAGCCCCTCCATCAGGCAAATCATCCCTATCGACTGATGTAATCACACAATGTTTTAATTTCAGCAATTTTATTGAACGGGCTAGTTTTATTGGTTCGTTTTTGTCAACCGGCAGTGGTTTACCTGTTTTTACAGCACAAAACTTACATGCACGTGTACAAATATCGCCTAAAATCATAAAAGTTGCAGTACCGGCATCCCAACATTCACCCAAATTTGGGCACGACCCACTAGTACAAATAGTATGTAGGTTGTTATCCCTGACCAGTTTTTTCACTTCAGCAAACCTATCATTTTCAGGTAGCTTTACTTTTAACCAATCAGGTTTTTTCCTTGTATTTTTCATTAATTAAATTGTTAAAATAGTTAAATGGGTTTTGACCAATGACATTTTTGACCAATGACTAATGACAAGTTACTAATGACTAATGACTAATGACTAATGACAAGTTACTAATAATTAGTTACCAATTTACCAAACTCATTACTGCCAACCTATAAGATTTTAACCCAAAACCCGAAATACTACCAATACAATTTGCAGCGATATAGGATAGATGCCTGAATGCTTCCCTTTTGTAAATATTAGAAATATGCACCTCAACAACAGGCACCGAAACCGCAGCAACAGCATCGGCAATAGCTATAGAGGTATGGGTATATGCCGCTGCATTCAACACAATACCATGATAATTGCCGTCAGCTTCATGTATTTTATCTATAATTTCACCTTCGTGGTTCGATTGAAAATAATCAATCCTTGTATCAGGAAATTCAGATTTCAACCTAGGTAGATATTCTTTAAAAGAAGATTTACCATATATGCTAGGTTCCCTTTTTCCTAGTAAATTAAGATTAGGGCCGTTTATAATTAATATATTCATTAATCAAATTTTAGTTTGGGCAAAAATAACCACAATGTTTTTATTTTACTAAATTTGCTTAAATTTTATTAATTTGCGATAATGATCGTACACAAAGAAATAGAAAGTTTTAGGGCATATTTAAAGATAGAAAAATCGCTATCAGAAAATTCTATCCAATCATATATTTCTGATATTGAGAAGCTTATTAATTTTATTGAGATTACCAATAATAAAACCACCTTATTGCAAATTGATATATATACATTAAAAAACTTTGTAGAAGAATTAAACAAAATTGGATTAAGTGCACGATCGCAAGCACGGATTATTTCGGGGATAAGGGCATTTTACAAATATTTGTTACAAACCGATCAAATAGAAACAAACCCTGCCAAACTTTTAGAAATGCCCAACCTTGCCAGCAAATTACCAATATTTTTATCTATTGATGAAGTTGATAAAATTGAGCAAGCAATTGACTTAAGTAAACCGGAAGGCCACAGGAATAAAGCTATTATTGAAACTCTTTACAGTTGTGGGCTTAGGGTTTCTGAGTTAATAGGACTGAAACTGAGCAATTTATTTTTCGATCTCGATTTTATAAAGGTAGTTGGCAAAGGTGACAAAGAACGTTTGGTCCCCATTTCAGAAAAAGCAAAAAACGAAATAAGGTTTTATATTCAATCTTACCGTAATCATATTTTTATACATAAAGAATTTGAAAATTACCTTTTTTTAAACAGAAGGGGCAGAAAATTAAGCCGGGTAATGATTTTCCATATTGTAAAAGAACTTGCCGAACTTGCTGAAATAAAAAAAAATATCAGCCCACATACTTTCCGTCATTCATTTGCCACCCACTTAGTTGATGGTGGTGCAAATTTACGTGCAGTTCAGGAAATGCTTGGACATGAGTCGATTATAACAACCGAAATTTATACGCACCTTTCAAATGACTATTTGAAACAAACAATAATTGATTATCATCCCCGCTCAAGAAAAAACATGCAACAATAGTAACTGCCATAAAACATAAAATAAATGTATTATACAAAATAACTAATCAAGCGAAATTCTTGTTTTTTTTAACATCCTGTTATTCAATCAATTAAAAACTTCCACATGTAACAATTTAACTATTTAACTATGTGCAATAATTAATTTATTTAATTTTTACAGCTATAAAAAGACACCAATACCATTTTTTTTTCATATAACAATCAGAATTAAACTAATTATCTTATTTTTGTATAAACTCAAACTAAAAAAGTTAAAACTATGTTAAAAAATCTTGATTTAAGCAAATACGGAATTGTAAATGTGAAAGAAATATTTCATAATATTTCTTATGAGCAACTTTACAAAGATGAAACAAGCCCTAATTTAGAAGGATTTGAAAAAGGTTATGTTACAAATACAGGAGCTGTAACTGTTGATACAGGTATATTTACAGGACGATCGCCAAAAGATAAATTTATTGTTAAAGAAGAAACTTCAGAGGATAATATTTGGTGGCGAAATGAAAATCGCCCAGCTTCTGATAATAAACCAATAACACCGGAAGTATGGAATGAATTAAAAACAATTGCTGCAAAACAATTAACCGGAAAAAAATTATATGTCCAAGATGGATATGCTGGAGCAAATGAAAATACAAGAATTAAGATAAGGGTAATTACAGAAGTTGCATGGATGGCCCATTTTGTGAAAAATATGTTTATTCGCCCAACTGAGGAAGAATTAGAAACTTTTGAGCCTGATTATGTAATGCTTAATGCATCTAAAACAAACAATCCAAATTGGAAAGAGCATGGAATGCACAGTGAAGTTTTCGCCGCATTTAATTTAAAAGAAAAAATGGCTTGCGTTGGTGGAACCTGGTATGGCGGAGAAATTAAAAAAGGTTTCTTTTCTGTAATGAATTATTTATTGCCACTAAAAGGAATTGCTGCAATGCATTGCTCTGCAAATGTTGGTAAAGACGGTGATACAGCTATTTTCTTCGGCCTATCAGGAACAGGAAAAACCACACTTTCAGCCGACCCTAACAGAGCTTTAATTGGTGATGACGAACATGGTTGGGACGATGATGGTGTTTTTAACTTTGAAGGTGGTTGCTATGCAAAAACTATTGATCTTGACGCTGAAAAAGAACCTGATATTTACAATGCGATTAAAAGAAACGCCCTTTTAGAAAATGTTGATTTTGATGAAAAAACAGGTGTAGTTGATTTTTCATCAACAAAAAAGACTCAAAACACAAGGGTTTCTTATCCAATTTATCATATCGATAATATTGTAAAACCAGTTTCGAAAGGTGGGCATGCCAAAAACGTCATTTTCTTAACTGCCGATGCGTTTGGTGTTTTACCTCCGGTATCTAAATTAACTGCTGACCAAACCAAATATCATTTTATTAGCGGATATACAGCAAAACTTGCAGGCACCGAACGTGGTGTAAAAGAACCACAACCTTCATTTTCAGCTTGTTTTGGAGCTGCATTCTTATTGTTGGATCCAATTGTATATGCAAATGAACTTATCAGAAAAATGGAAATGAACGGTGCCAATGCTTATCTTGTAAACACAGGATGGATTGGTGGTGCATATGGTGTTGGTAACAGAATTGACTTACCTTCAACAAGGGCTATTATCGATGCTATTCTTGATGGTTCAATTGATGATGCTGAATTTGTTAATTTACCAATATTTAATTTAGCTACTCCAAAATCTGTAAATAATGTTGACAGCAAAATGCTTAACCCACAAAATGCATGGTCAAATGCCAAAGATTGGGAAAAAGCCGCTAAAAGTTTAGGTCAAAGGTTTATTAATAATTTCCAGTTTTTTACTGATAATGACGAAGTTAAAGAATTAGTAAGTGCTGGCCCACAATTATAATATTTTAATTAAACATTGATAATTAAAGCGGATTGATTGTACATTGGTATAACAATCCGCTTTTTGGTTATGACCAATGACCAATAAAAGCAAAGCAAATGACTAATAACCAAATAAATTATCCCTGGGTTGGCAACCGCCCTTTTAATGACTATTCAAGTTATTTTAAGAAAAAATTTACAGAAAGGGTACAAAAAATATCAATCGATGCAGGTTTCTCTTGTCCAAACCGCGACGGGACAAAAGGTACAGGTGGCTGCACATATTGCAACAACGCTACTTTTAACCCATTTTATTGCGAACCTACAAAATCTGTTACACAACAAATAAACGAAGGTATTGCCTTTTTTGAACCAAAATATAAAACCCAACAATACCTAGCTTACTTTCAAGCATTTTCGAATACTTATGGTGATATTAAATTGCTGAAAAAATTGTATAACGAAGCTCTGAACCACCCAAAAGTTATTGGCCTTGTTATTGGTACTCGCCCTGATTGTGTTAATAATGAGATACTTGATTATCTTGCAGACTTATCTAAGAAATATTTCGTGGTTGTTGAGTATGGTATAGAATCTACGCTTGACAGAACTTTACAGTTGATAAACCGTTGCCATACCCATCAGGAATCTGTTGATGCAATCTTAAAAACAGCAGAAAGGAAAATTGAAACAGGTGCCCATATTATTATTGGTTTACCTGGTGAAAGTGATGAAGAAATAATTGAACATGCCAAAATATTATCCAGATTGCCTATCACTTCACTAAAACTACATCAATTACAAATAGTTAAATCAACTGCTTTAGCAAAACAATATGCCGATAACCCGGAACGCATAAGGCTTTTTCAAGCTGATGAATATATAAAACTGGTAATTAAATTTTTAGAACACCTGAGCCCCAATATAATTATTGAACGTTTTATAAGCGAATCGCCGTCAGATTTATTAATTGCACCAAAATGGAAACGGCTTAAAAATTTCGAAATTGTTAGCAAAATTGAAAAAAAAATGAAAGAAAACAATACTTATCAGGGAAAATATTATTGAGTTTAGTCCCAAAAGCCGCGCTATCCCTTGAAATATTTTTCTAACGTACGTAACAAAACTTGCCTTTTAATTGGTTTTGTAATGAAATCGCTACAACCTGCATCAAAACTTTTATTTTTATCTTCAGCCAAAGCATGGGCAGTTTGGGCAATTATTGGGATATCAGGTAAAATTTCCCTAATTTTAATTGTAGCCTCATAGCCGTTTATTCCAGGAAGTTGGATATCCATCAAAATCAGGTCAATATTTCTATTTTTTTTACAAGATTCAATAGCCTCGTTTCCTTTTGTTGCCCTTAATATAGAAACACCTGTTTTTTCAAGGATCTTCCTCATATAGTTAAAGCTATTATCATCATCCTCAACAACTAACACTGTATGTTTATCCCAAGAATATTGACTACTGTACTTAGCGTGTATTTTTTCAACCTGGCTAGGATCACCTATTTTATACGGAATTGTAAAATAGAAAGTCGATCCCTTATTTTCTTCAGATTCATGCCAAATTTCTCCACCTAACAATTCAACAAAACCTTTTGATATTGCCAACCCTAAGCCTGTGCCCCCATACTTACGTGTATGTGATTCATCTGATTGCCTAAAGCGGTCAAAAATAATTTCTCTTTTTTTATTGGGGATACCAATACCGGTATCCTGAACATAAAACTGCAAACATGTATCTTTCTTCGAATCATCATTTTTACAGCTAGGGGTTAGTAAATATCCAAATTCAACAAAACCTTCCCTTGTAAATTTAATAGCGTTGTTAACCAAATTAGTTAAAATCTGCCTCAATCGAACACCATCAGTAATAATCACGCTCTCAAAATCCGACAATTCTTTATGTATCAACAATTTAATATTGCGTTTATCTGAAATTTCAGGTTTAAAAAGTATTAATAATTCATTTAAGATATCATTAACTGAAGTATTTATTTCATTTATTTGAATTTGACCAACTTCAATTTTTGAAATATCCAAAATATCATTAATGATATTCATTAAATGGTTGCCGCTTTGGTGAATAATATCAATATAATTTTTTCTTTCTTCTGGCGTGGACTCTTCACTTTTCAGCAGGTCAGAAAAACCTAGTATCCCATTCATCGGGGTCCTAATTTCATGCGACATATTAGCCAGGAATGTCGATTTTAGGTTATCGGCCTCCACTGCTTTTTCTCTTGAGAGGATTAATTCTTCCTCTATTTTTTGCTGTTGCGTAATATCAGAAATTGTCCCAATCAATAATCTAGCATCACCTTCATCATTTCTTAAAGCAACCCCTTTATCTAAAAACCACCTTATTGAACCATCTTTATGGGTGGCCCTAAATTTAAAATTTAGTTCTTTTATTATACCATCTTTTAATTCAGTATTTAATTTTTGTATTTTCTGCAAATCCTTTGGGTGGATATGTTGCCGCCAAACACTGAAACTATCCTTAACATCTGGTCGTGGATAAGCCAAAATATCAAACAGCACTGGGTCTGCATGCCCAATACCACTCCTCAGGTTGCGTTCCCAAACTGCCACCATTGTTTCTTCAGTGGCAATTCTATAACGTTCTTTTGTTTTTACCAAGTCAATTTCAGCTTTTTTCCTTTCGGTAATATCATCATAAATTACCACAATTTCATTTGAGGGCAGCCTATAAATAAAATTTTCTGTCCAACTTAACAATTCATCCTGGTCACCGTTAACAATTATTGGGTGATGTTCAGGTGTCCCTGTATCCCATACCCTGCGAAAAGCACTAATAAGATTATATTCAGTAATCATTGGAAAAACAATAGCCGCCTCTTTACCAATAATATCTTCCCTTTTTATATTCTCTAATTTTTCAGCTGCCGAGTTAAAATTCTTAAAAACAAATTTTTCACCATTACCTATTACTTCAAATATTGCAACATTGTTGCTCATATTCTCAAATAGCGAACGAAACCTGATTTCGTTCTGTCTTAATTTTTCTTCAGATTGTTTTCTCTCTGAAAGATCCCTAAAAATAGCATGGTACCTACCATCAGAAAGTTTCTTGATATTTATTTCGACAGGGATTTCGCCACCATTTTTTTTAAGCAATATTTCTTCGGAAGTAAACGCTTTGCCATCATTTACCTTATTTAAAAGCCTATTTTTTTTGTATTGTTTATTTATGGCAAATAAATCAGTCAAATTAAAGTTACTTAACTCTTTATGGGTGTATCCAGTCAACCTGCAACCACTATTATTTACATTTATTAGCCTTCCATTTGTATCACCAATAAAAATACCATCAGCTGCCTGGTCAATAAGCACTTTATACTGATCTTCATTTCTTTTTATCTCCTCATTCTTTTTTATTAACTCCCTGTTTGAATTTCTCAGTTCTTCATTTGTTCCCAAATATTCTTCATTTAAACTAAGGTATTCAATATTCTTTTTTCTAAGTGTAAGTTCAGCTAATTTTCTGTTAGTAATATCAGTAATAACCCCTTCAATTGCAATTGGGCTTCCCTTAATATTTAATATTGTATTGCATGTTTGAAAAATCCAAACAATATCACCAGATTTTGCAATAACCTGATACTCAAATGGTTTTGCGCTTTCTTTATTTATTGCAGATTGCCAGTTATTTTTAAATTGAGGTTTCCAATCATCTAAAACCAACTCATAAAGCAGACCATTATTTTTATAAAAATCTTCTGGCGAATACCCCAAGATATTATACGCAGCCTGATTTATAAATTCAAATTTATTATTTGAAATGGAATATCTGAAAATAATATCTTTAGCATTGTTGGTTATCAACCGTAGTTGATTCTCCATTTCTGATAATTGGGCTTTCATTTCCTCAAGATAAAGGTTTTTTGTTTCAAGCTTTTTTACCAGTTCAGTATATGTTGCTTCTTTGGGCATAATCCTTTTTTTTACTCCAAGCTAAAATTTTATCAAACGAAGCTTAATATTTAACTTGCAAATATAAGCCATATTCATGAATATAACCGACAAAAATTGAGTAAGTACTGCTTGCATTTGATAAAAGTATATAAATTGCCTGTTCAAATGTACAATGTAAATGAGCAAACAAAAAGAATATTCACCATTTATAATTTGAAGTTTGGTGTTTTTTTAAAGATTATGTAAGTTTGTGCCGTTGTTTTTAAACTTTATATGGAAGAGAATTTAGACAGTTTTGATGAGGAAGTAAAGGCCAGTTTGAGCCGGTATAAAAACATGCTAAAAAGCAAAAGCAGTTATTATTTTGATGTTTTCGAATTTGAACATATAATTGACTATTATCTTAATAAAAATGATTCAAAAAATGCCAATTTAGCAATAAAATATGCACTTAGCCAACATCCTGCCTCAACAAGTTTGTTGTTAAAGCAGGCACAAGGATTGATTAATCAGGGGTTTCCTGTAAAATCTTTGAGGCTTCTAAAAAAACTAGAGAAAATAGAAGCATCTGATTATTCTATTTTTTTCATCCAGGGTACAGTTTATTGCTCGCTTGGCAACGTAAACACAGCAATTAAGATGTTTGATAAAGCCCTATCTTTAGCCTTTGACTCAACCGAAGATTTGTTGTTTAATATAGGTATGGCATTTAAGCAGATAAGCCGTTACGATTTAGCAAATAATTATTTTTTGAAAGCGCACAAGCTTAAAAACGAGGATAAAGCAGTAATTTTTGAACTTGCCCACAATTATGAAAAACTTGACCAGGATGATATTAGCGTAACATATTATAAAGAATATATTATCATTGACCCTTTTTCTGAATTAGCGTGGTTTAGCTTAGGTTTTGTTTACAACAAACTCGAAAAATATGATCTTGCTGTTGAAGCATTTGATTACGTAATTGCCATTGACCCTGAACATATTTCAGCATACTATCAAAAAGCTATTAGTTTGTATTTTAACGAGAAAATTATTGAAAGTATTGATGCATTTAACGATTTTTTAGAATTTGACAAAGACAATACATCTGCAATATTCCATATTGGTGAAGCTTATGCCAAACTAAACGATACCGAAAAAGCTGCCGATTATTTTAAAAGGGCTATTGAACTTGATGCACAATATGCAGATGCATGGTATGGACAGGCGTATTTATTATACGAAAATAAAAAATATACTGATGCTTTGCATTCCGTAAAAAAAGCAATAAAATTTGATGATGAAGACCCGGATTTTTGGTATCTATCTGCAATGATTTGCCGTGAACTTGATTTTACAGATGATGCAGAAAAATCTTTCAAACAAACCATTAAACTTGACGATTCTGATCCTAAAATTTGGCTTGAATATTCGAAACTTAATTTTGGGAAATCTAAAATATTTAAAACAATTAATATACTTAGTGAAGCTAATGAGCTATTTGAAAACGATGTTGAAATTAACTATAGTTTAGCTGCATATCTGGCAATAATAAATAATATCAATTCCGCAATTTATCATTTAAAGCTTGGGCTAGATAATGATAAAAGCAAAATCGAGGTTTTTAGGTCAATTTATTCAAAAAAACACGAAAAAATCGAAAATGTAATTGATTTATATTTTAAAACTCAACTACCTGACAACAAGGATGTTGATGCAAATTTTAAATAAAGGTAGAATAAAAGTATTTAAAAAAAACAACTAATGACTAGAGTAATAAAAGACTATATAATTATTTTACTAAAAGGTATGGCAATGGGTGCAGCAGATGTTGTCCCTGGAGTTTCTGGTGGAACCATTGCTTTTATTTCTGGAATTTATGAAGAATTGATTGAATCAATAAAGTCAATAAATCTTGCTAATATCAAGATTCTGTTTTCTAAAGGGTTTAAACAATTTTGGAGTTCAATAAATGGCAATTTTTTAGCAAGCTTATTTCTGGGAATTATAATTAGCATTCTGTCGTTAGCAAAATTGCTGCATTTCCTTTTAGAAGAATATCCTATTTTAATTTGGTCGTTTTTCTTGGGCCTTATTGTGGCATCAACTATTTATGTGACTAAGCAAATAATAAAGTGGAATTATAAAATAATACTGGCAATTATAATAGGAACAGCCATTGCGTATTTTATCACCGAAATTACACCGGTACCAAAAGTTGAAGATAGTTCTTACTGGATTGTTTTCTTTTCAGGTATGGTTGCTATTTGTGCCATGATACTACCAGGTATTTCTGGAAGTTTTATCCTACTGTTAATGGGGCAATATAATTTTATTATATCTGTTGTAAATGATTTTAAGCTTAACTATATCCTTACATTTGCTGTTGGTGCTTTTGTTGGCCTAATAAGTTTTTCGAATGTTTTATCATGGTTACTTAAAAAATACCACGATATTACAGTGGCATTTTTAGCAGGTTTTATGATTGGTTCATTAAATAAGGTTTGGCCTTGGAAACATGAACTTTTAGCTCACGTTGACCAACATGGCAAAGTAATAACTGACAAAACAGAAAATGTTTTGCCAAATTTATTCTTTGAACTAACTGGTAAAGAACCATATACTTTATATGCAATATTGATAGCAATTATTGGATTTTTAGTAATTTTCCTCCTTGAAAGCACTTTTAATAGGATTAAGGAAGATGAAATCAGTAGTTAATATAACAACAAAGTAACGATTTATAAACTTAGCCTAAAAAATCATTAAAATACATAAAATAAACAGATGACACTATATGGCCTTATTGGTTACCCTTTGTCTCATTCATTTTCTCAAAGCTATTTTCGGAATAAATTTAAAAATGAAGGTTATTTAAAACACGACTATCTAAATTTTTCAATAAGGTCAATTGCCGAAGTACGTGAAATTGTTGACAAACATCCCAAACTTGAAGGTTTTAATGTCACCATACCATACAAAGAATTAATAATCAAATACTTAGACGACATTGATGATGCAGCAAGAGAAATTGCGGCTGTTAACACTGTTAAAATAATAAGAAGGGAAAATAAAAAAGCATATTTAAAAGGGTATAATACAGATATATATGGTTTTGAGAAATCGCTCAAACCTTTTTTAACCACAAGCTTACACAAACAAGCTTTAATACTTGGTAACGGCGGCGCATCCAAAGCTGTTGCCTATGTACTGAAAAAGCGTAATATTGATTATAAACTGGTATCCAGGGAACCTATTTCAAATTTATCTATAAGTTATAACCAAATTGATAAAACCATTGTAAATAGCCATACATTAATAATCAACACTACACCATTAGGAATGTTCCCCCATATCAACCATTTTCCTAAAATCCCCTACCAATACATAAATACAAATCATATTTTATTCGATCTAGTATATAACCCACCAAAAACTAAATTTTTAGAGCTGGGCGAAGTTAAGGGTGCAACTATTATAAATGGACATAAAATGTTGATATATCAAGCAGAAAAAGCCTGGGAAATATTTAATTATCCTAATTAATTATAAATAATTTTAATCTAAAAAAAAAAATATGTATATTTAGCAAGTCAATTAATTAATCATTATTTTCGGGAAATTACACTTATAACCCTTTGATAGATTGTTTTTTTTTGATGATTATTAGAAATATTTTTAAGTTTTTTTTATAAAAAATGTATTAGAGGTATCAAAAATGGGTGACAGTACATTAAAAAATAGACAAAAAGCTGAATTTTTGGAAGACTTTTATGAGATGCTTTCGAAGGAGATTATTATTGCTTACAGGGGCACTTTTGAAAAAACTGTTTTGGGTGTTTTGGCTCAAAATATAGGAACTTCTATTGATAGTAGCTCTGTTTTACGAGGAAAATTCCTTAAATTGTTCCTTGAACTTTCACAAAATATATCTGAACATTCTACCGAGGTTGTTAAATCGTCCAATGGAGAGATTTCGGGCTCTGGCCTGCTTATTATCAAATATAAAGGTGAAGATTATTTATTTATTACAGGGAACTTAATTAGGAAAGACAATTTTGAAAATGTAGACAAAACTGTAAATCATATAAATAGTATGAACAGGGATGAACTGCGGGAATATAAAAGGGAACAAATTGAAAAAGCAGAACGCACAAACAGGTATTTGTAAAATTATTGGTGAGTCGTACCTTGAAGAATCATCATTGTTTTATAAACCAATATACCAATGGTTAGTTGAATATCTTAAAACAAAAAAACCCCTTGTTTTAAATTTTGGCCTAAGTTATGTAAACACAAGTTCATCAAAACATATTTTGTATATTTTGCGTTTGTTAAAAGAATCTAAGGAAAAAGGCATTGATGTTCAGACAAACTGGTATATTGAACACGGAGATACTGATACAGAGGAAGATGTTGAAGATTATATGATAATTACAGGTATGGAAATTAACCTTATAAAAAATAAAGCAATCCCCTAAAAGCAGGGCTCAATAAGTTCACAAACCCTTGATAAATAAAAGGGGATACTCGATTAAAACAACTACTATGATTAAAAGAATGAAAGGTACTTATAACTAAGTGTCTTTTTTTTGTAATGTATGTCCCCCAAAACTTTACAAGCCAGAAAATGGATGAATAAAATCGAAATATGATGTTCTAGTTCAGATTGTTTGGGATATTTTTAATTACCAATGACTTAATGATTACCTTCATATTGTAATACTTCGTTATATTTTTGCCGCGAATGCACGAATAAAAAGGTAACGGACTAACAATCAGTAATATATACAACCATCTGGTGGCGTCCTAATCTACTGATTATCAGCCCATTTCAAAAATGCACCGAACTATTGATATTGAAGAATAGAAGATAATTATTAACAACCCTAAATATTTAAACCTGAGCCAAATGTAATTGTTCAGGATTGGTTGTCAATCTTTATCAAAAAAATAATATTATACCCAAAAAACAACAACATTAAAATTATAGCACTAAAAATGGCATTAGTTTTGTTTATCCTAATATCAAATGTAGTCTATAACAAAAATTAGTTAAAGAATACATTAAAAAATGTCAATTATTTTTTGATAATTTCAAAAAAAAATATAATATTGATACTTTGTAAATAATTAATGATTACAAGACTAAAAAATACCGCATTATTATTTCTATTAAGTGCTTTTCTGTTTCAGTTTGGTGATTTAAAAGCGCAATCAGATTCGTATACAAGAGCGTTGTGGGTATATAAAAATTTTCCACCATATGTTACCTGGAATAGTGAAGCTAGTATAAAAGAATTTGTCATTGGCGTTTATGGTTCTAGTAATCAAATGTATAATGAATTGTTAAAACTTTCCAAAAAAGAAAAAATAAAAGGGAAATCATTTAAAGTACTAAGATTCAGAAAAATTAAAGATATTGTCCCCACACATATTCTTTATGTTGAATCATCTTCAAACGAAAATATTAGAGAAATATTTAATACAGCTGCTTACAATACACTTATTATTACAGACCAATGCCCTGAAAAAAATTATTATATGTTAAACCTTCTTCCCCTACATGTAGGACAAAAAAGGTTTATGTTAAACTCAAAGGTTGCTAAAAATGCAGGCTTAGCTATTGGTAAGGAGCTACTTAAGTATGGTGGTTCAGATATTGAATTAAGGAGCATGATTAGCAAAACAGAAAAAGAACTTGAAAAAGAACGTAAAAACTTAGCTAAGAAAAGGGCTGAACTTTTAGATCAAACAGAAGAACTTAAGCTGCTGAAAAAAGAAAATATACTTGAAAGACGGGAAAATAATTACCAAAAAGAAATCAACAGGCAACAAAAGATAGAAATTGACAATCAAAGAATTGAACTGATTACCAAACAAGAAGAGCTGGCAATTGTCCAACAAAACCTTGATATACAAAAAGAAAAACTTACCTACAACACAAAAATTCTTGAAAATCAGGAAAGTAAGATGAGAAAGCAAGAAATCTCATTATCTGACAAACAAGAAGAACTTGAACAAGTTGAATCTGAAATTAAAAAAAACCTTAAAATTATACAGAATAAAGATCTTACACTTGGTGAACGAAACTCGCAAATCGAATTCCAGCGTAAGGTATTGTTAATCTTTATTGGTTTACTTGTGCTGATACTTGTACTTGCATTTTCAACATGGAGAAGTTCGAGGCTTAGAAAAATAATCAACGATGAACTAAGAAACAAAAACGATGATATTAATCGAAAAAATGAGGAGATTGTAAATCAACAAAGACAAACAGATTTATTAAATAAAGAATTAGAAAAACTATCTATTGTTGCATCAAAAACCGATAATGCCGTAACAATATTAGATGCAAACGGAAATTTTGAATGGGTTAATGTTGGCTTTACAAGGCTATATGGTTATACTTTACAACTTTTGACCCATGAATTAGGCGAAAATATTATTGATGTTAGTTCTAGCAAAGACATAAAAAATATTGTTGAAAAATGTAAACGGGAAAAACAAACCGTAACTTACGAAACATATAACAATACCCGGGATGGTGATAAAATTTGGGTGCAAACCAGTTTAACACCAATTCATGATAGTGAAGGTAATCTGCTAAAACTGATTACGATTGAAACTGATATCAGTATTATAAAAAAGGCTGAAGAGGAAATATATAAGCAACATAATAAAATACTTGACCAATCAAATGAGCTAGGAACAAAAAACAAAGAGCTGGAAAAACTTTCGCTTGTTGCCAGCGAAACCGATAATGCAATTACCATTATGGATGCAGCAGGAAACTTTCAGTGGATAAACGAAGGTTACTCCAGATTGTTTGGTTACTCTTTTAACCAACTCATAAATGAATACAGCAGAAATATTATTTCAAGGCATACCAATAAACAAGCTGTTGCACTAATTAAAAAGTGTATCGAAAAACGTGTGCCTGTTACTTATGAAACTGCCGCAGTAACCCGTACAAACAAAAAAATATGGGTCCAAACCACAATTACGCCTATTACCGAAAGAGATAACAATTTAAAAAGCCTCATTTCAATTTCTTCTGATATTAGTAAACTAAAAGAAGCAGAACAAGCAATTCGGCAGCAAAGTGAAACATTATTGAGGCAAAAAGAAGAATTGATTATTAAAAATAACTTTATTGAACAACAAAACAACAATATTACCGCCAGCATTTCTTATGCAAAAACAATACAAAATGCAATTCTACCAACATATGCAGAACTATCGAAATTTTTTGATGTATTTGTTATTTATAAACCTAAAGATATAGTTTCAGGCGATTTTTATTGGTACTCGCATTTACCTGCCAAAAATAATTTAACAGAAAAATTCTTTTACGCTGCTGTTGATTGCACAGGACATGGGGTACCTGGGGCATTTATGTCAATGATTGGTAACAGGTTATTAAACGAAATTGTAAACGAACGCAAAATAACCAAACCAAGCCAAATTTTAACCCAGTTGGATTTAGGGATAAAAAGTGTGCTCAGACAAAAAGAAACTGATAACAACGATGGTATGGATGTTAGTTTATGTTCAATCGAGAATAAAGCAAATAACTCGTTCGAAATAAATTTTTCAGGTGCAAAAAGACCGCTTTTCTGTTATATTAAATCAGAAAAAATACTGCGGCGCTTAAAAGGTACCCGCAAAACTGCTGGTGGGATGCATGCAAGATACAATAAAGAAATTTTTACAGATAAGAAAATTGTTTTACACAAAGGTGATATAATATACCTTTCAACTGATGGGTTAATTGACCAGTCTTCGCCTCAAAGGGTTCGTTATGGAAGCCCTAGGATTATTCGACTACTACAAGAAATTGGCGACCAACCACTTATTGATCAGAGCAAAGCTATCGAAAATTCTTTGCACATTCATCAAGAGAACGAACAGCAAAGGGATGATGTTACATTTATGGGCATACAAATCTAAAAGTTCAGCTATAAACTGTTAAAATCACTTTTCTTGCCCCGCCCCTATTCCTGAACTCACACAAATATATTCCTTGCCAGGTTCCTAAATTTAACCTGCCATTTGTAATAGGGATAGTTATTGAATTTCCCAGAAGTGAAGCTTTTATATGTGCAGGCATATCGTCAACTCCTTCCATCGTATGTGTATAATAACTTTCGCCCTCAGGTACTAATTTATTCATAATATTCTCAAAATCAACACGTACCGATGGATCAGCATTTTCATTTAGTGTGATCCCGGCAGAGGTGTGTTTCAAAAATATGTTAAGCATCCCTATTTTTGGGAAATTGCCAATCCCTTTTTCAATTATATGGGTAATTAAATGATAGCCCCTGTTAAAATTAGGCAAACTTATTTCTGTTTGATGAATCATGGTTTATTATATTAGTAACTAGTGTCAAGTCAAATTAAACCTAGCAGGTTTGAATTAATTAATATTCTGTAATTATCTGTGTTACAGGCAATTTAACAAATGTAAACCTACTAGGTTAGCGTCATACCATGCTTTACTTGACACTAGGAATTAGCAAATGACTAATGACCAATTAAATGACCAATGACCAGTTTCTACTTTATATCTGCTTTTCGGCAGCTTCTTTTCCTATTTTCAAGGCTTTTAGGTTGGTTTCAACAATTTTTTCGCCTTTTCGTTCAAAAATTGTTCGTATCGCAGCTTCCAAATCCTCATATTTCAAATCTAAGAAACTTGAGGCTGCCCCCAGCATCACAATATTTGACGAACGGGCAGCTTTGATTTCTTTTGCCATTGTATCCGCATCAATAACTATATTGTTTTTAACGGCTTTTACTTTTTTTATAAGCTTATCTTTATCAGGATAATTATTAATATTTACGAACGGGGTCGAATTTGTTACCAACCAACCATCTTTTGACAAAAATGGTAAATACCGTAAACTTTCCATAGGTTCAACCGCAATTATTACATCTGCCTTACCCTTTGCAATTAAATCCGAGGCAATAGGTTTATCCGATATTCTTAAATTTGCCTGAACATCCCCACCTCTTTGGCTCATTCCATGAACTTCTGACTGTTTTAAAAACAAGTTATTTTGTAATGCGGCAGTACCTATTGTTGCAGCAATTGTTAAAATACCCTGACCACCAACACCAGCAAGTATTATATCTATTTTCATTTTATATAATTTAAAATCTATAATTTATAATAAATATTTTATTTAAGGTTCAACTCTTTTAGTTTTGCGGCTAAAGTCTTGTTTTTAACTGTTTGCACGCATTGCCTTCGTGGGATAACAACCGAAACACCCTTATATGCCATTTCTTCTTTTAAAACCCTAACCATATCATCGTGATTTTTCCTAGTTGGGTTCATAACAATAATGTGATCAGGGGCAACACCTATACCTTTACAAATATCCTCGATTTTTCCTAAAGCCTTTGAATCTTGCTGGCCTGTCATCCCAGTTGTAAAATTATCAGAAATTAGCACGGTAATAGGTGAGTTTTCAGCAACAGCATCAAGCAAGCCGGTCATCCCCGAATGGGTAAATGTTGAATCGCCAATAACCGCAACGGCAGGTATTAAACCGGCATCGGCAGCACCTTTTGCCATGGTTATTGATGCCCCCATATCAACACATGAATTAATTGCATTGTATGGCTCCAGGGCCCCAAGCGTATAACAACCAATATCAGCAAATACCCTACCTTTTCCGAAAGTCCCAACAGCCTCATTCAAAGCAACATAAGCATCAATATGACCACAACCTACACACATTGCGGGTGGTCGGGGGCTTACTATTTCAGGTATTTTTTCTGCTTCATCCTGTTCAAAACCCAAAGCTGAGGCAACAAGGTTTGGGTTTAACTCACCATCACGTGGTAAAGTCCCATCTAACCTGCCCTTCACTTTTTCCCTTTGAAGGTAACCCTTTAGCATTTCCTCAACAACGGGGGCGCCTTCTTCAAGAACAAGCACTTCTTCACATTCACCAAACATTTTTTCGACCAATTTTCTTGGTAAAGGATATTGTCCAATTTTTAACACAGGATATGGAATGTCAGAGTTTGGATAATTTTCGTTTAAATAATTAAGTGCCAAACCACAAGCAATAATACCAAGTTTTTTATTTGTACCTTCGGTATAATTATTAAATCCTGAATTTTCAGAATCAATTTCAAAATTAATCTGATTGTTTAGTAAACCTTTATATCTGTTTCTTGCAATTGAAGGCAAAAGTACAAACTGACGAGGGTCGCCAGGCAAACTGTTTTCATTTTGTTTAATAACATCAAGCCTTGTTATCCCCATACGCGAATGTGATAATCTTGTTGTTATCCTTAGCAACACCGGAACCTTGAACTTTTCAGATAATTCAAAACCTTTACGTGCCATTTCGTAGGCCTCTTGCTGGTTTGAAGGTTCAAGGATAGGGATCATGGCAAATTTCCCATAAAACCGTGAATCTTGCTCATTTTGAGATGAATGCATTGATGGATCATCTGCAACAGTAACAATCAAACCGCCATTAACACCAGTAATTGCTGAATTTACAAAAGCATCTGCCGCAACGTTTAAACCAACATGTTTCATGCAAACCATTGCACGCTTTCCGGCATAACTCATACCAAGGGCAGCCTCCATGGCAGTTTTTTCATTCGAGGACCACTCACTGTGTATTGAAAGTTCGTTTGCCAGTTTATCTCTTTGTACATACTCTGTAATTTCGGTTGATGGGGTCCCGGGATAGGCATAAACACCCGACATACCGCCATCAATAGCCCCTTGTGCAATAGCTTCGGCACCTAATAATAATATTTTTTGCATTTTTTAAAGTTTTAATTGAAGTTTTGTTAAAAAAATCAGCTTGGCTTAGGTACAGGAAATGAATATACTTTAAATTGTTGTATTTTTAAACTATTTATTAGGCTAATATTCAATAACATACAGCCTTTTAAAAGTCTAATTCTAATCTGTTTTCAGCATAAATGCACCTTTTATCCGGCATCCTAAAAACCTACCTGGTCTAGACCTTGTTAAAAATATTAAACTTGGTATGTTTATAATATAAATTCGTTTTTTTCATAGCCTGCCTAAACTGACCTTAAATTAAAGGTCGCCCCAAAATTTGGATGTCCTTGTCCATTATATGTTACGAAGGAAAAAAGGCACAAAATTTGAATTAGTAGAGCT
Source organism: Bacteroidetes bacterium 4572_117 (assembly GCA_002084525.1). Taxonomy (GTDB): domain Bacteria; phylum Bacteroidota; class Bacteroidia; order Bacteroidales; family NBLH01; genus NBLH01. The sequence continues at coordinate 24,759 of NBLH01000036.1, forward strand.
TACCTAAAATGTGTATCAACACAAGTCAAATTTTTTGGCGTCCCTTCTCTTCAAAAGCATGAATAGTAGTCTTGCTAATATTTGATATTTGAATATTTGCATGTTGCGCAAATTTACGAATCTTTTTTTAATATAGCATATTTTTCTAATAATTTACACAACATAGCATACACTTTGGTATGGCTCTTTAATGATTGATAGGATAGCCTGAAACAATGATTATTTGAAAACAGGAATTATTCTTTAATATCATTCTCTTTTTATAAAAATAAAATCACCTCCCTCATCATCAACATTCTGAATATCACCATATTGCGGCAAATTAGGGCTATTGTTCGATATAGGTATTTCAATATTCAAAAACAGCTCGCTGGCAGCTAAATATTGTTGGTTATTATTTACTAAACTATTTAGAAGGTATTTAATGAAAATGCTTTTATTGGGAACTGTTTTTAATGTCCCACTAGTTAATGCATTCCGGCTTTTTAAATTTCAACTAGTTCAAAATCAACTCCAGTACTTTCAGAATATCCTTCGCCCATTAATTGCATATCTTCGTCAATTTCGCGATAATACCAAAATATTTTCACTTTATGGGTTAGTGATAAATTAGCCAAAACTTTTATAATTGTATTGATGTAACGTGCAGATGAAGTATTATAATAATCGAGCTTAATATTAAAATTAGTTTCTTTATTAGGATTTTTTTTGTAATTCTCTAACCATTTAATTAAAGGTTTATAAAATTCATCTGCGTCTTCGGGTAATGATTTTCCTGATATCTCAAATTTATTATTATGAGGATCAAAACAAATATATGGTGTTTGAATGGTTGGTTCAATAATTTGTGCGTTCATTTTTTTGTTTTTTGCGGTATAAAACCAATGTTTTTCTCAGGTTTCGACCAATTCAAATTCAAGGTCTGTCATTTCAAAATATTCTTCGCCCATCGACTGCATATCCTCATCAATTTCCCTGTAGTACCAAAATATTTTCACTTCGTGTTTACGAGCCATATCATCAAGAATTTTTATAATACGTGTTATATACCTTGATGATGAGGTGTTATAATAGTCTAACTTGAAAGTAAAATTTGTATTTTTATTGGGTTTTAGTTTGTAACTTTCAAGCCAAACAATAATTGGTCGGTAAAACTCATCTGCATCTTCAGGCAAGGATTTGTTTGTTATTTCAAATAAATTATTATCTGGATCAAAATGTATTCTTGGGGTTTCTTCGGTTGCGTCAATTATTAATGTGCTTAGCTTATTAATTTTACTAATACTTACCTGTAAAGTAAAAAAAGATAAATCTTTGTCAATTTCGTGAAAGCTGTAATCTAAATTTTGCTTGCTTTTACGTTTTAAATCAATTAAGCCCAGTCCAGCATTGTTATTTTTCAAATCGAAATCCTGAAGTATCCGATTATACTCTATAACTAATTGAGAAAACGACAAATCATTAACATATTCAATATTTCTTTTAAGCGCATCAGTTTTAGCATTTTTCACATAATTACCAGAAATAAGCATAAACTTATCTTTCGTCTCGGTTATCATAAAAATACCTGGTTTCCAATCAATTTCAACAGAAAAATTGTCGGCATGCTTCGAAATATTTTGAAGCAATTCAACCATGATATTATAAATTTTAATTGTTATAGTCGATTCTTTTAATTGACTTTCAACAATAGACAATAGATTTAGCAAAGAATTTTGGTTAAAAGCACCTTTAAAAAATAATATCACATTATCTTTTACTAAAATTTCATGAAGCTCTTTTATATTTTCTATTGAATATTTATAATCGGTTTTTGGCTCAGCCTCAGGCTTATTCAATACAGGTATTTCTGTATTCAAATAAAAATAAGAAAAACTGTCGTTAATTTCTTTAAAATCATACTCCAATTTATTTCCTGAACGTTTGGCAATTTCGATTAAACCTAAACCTGCACCTCCTTTCTCTGATAATGCACCTGTCGACCGAGTTGTTCTGGAATACTCCCTTAAATCATCATGCCCTAAACTGTTAATTTTTTCAATCTTATACTTTATACCATCAATATCTTTAATTTCCACAATATTACCTGAGGTGATATAGTATTTGAAATTTTTTTTATGTATAGCAAAAAGGCTATACTTATCTGGCGATTGATAAAATGTTTCGCAGTGATGACGTGCAATATTTTGCAAACTTTCACCCATAATGTAATAAATTTTTGACTTAATTCTATAAGTATCAGATGATTCTTTCAGTGTTGTTTTTGCTAAATCCAATATCCCACTAACTATTTTAGACGAAAAATCACCTCTAAAAATATATTCTAGATCATCTTTTCGGGTTAAATCGTACAAATCAATAAGCCTTATCGATTTGGGATTATTATTATTTTTATCACCGTTAATAAACATGTTAGATATTCAATAATGTTAATTTTACTAAATTTCTAATAAATTCAAAAATAAAAAATAAAAACATAAGTAGAAAAACTTCAAAAACCAAATTGATTATTTTCCCCTATTTTTTTTATCTTTTAATGAAAAATCAGATAAGATATTTTTATCATCAATTTTTGGGGAAAGATAAGGGTTTTTATTGGAAAATTATCAAATTTAAGTGAAATATTATGATTTATATAAATGAATTACTCCGAAATAACATCCATTTTTATAAACGAGGTATTTTGTAAAGAACAATAAACCTTATGCTTTGCTTTCACAAAATCTTCATTTTTAGCTTTATAAATATTGTTAAATTATTTTTATGGTTAACATATAGATCTCAGGTAAATGACAAAAAAGCATAAAAACAGCTTCATAAACAAGATAAAATGTATTATTACCCGTAAATATTAATTTTTAATTTTGAATAATGTTAAAAGTAAATATTTTTTCGAACAAAATTAAAAGTTGAAAAAAAAAAATGCATAAACATTTGATTTGGCAGTGATAAGAATAAATTGTATTTTCGACCGCAAAATAAATTCTCAAATATTATGTATAATTCAAAGATAGTAGGTGCAGGTCATTATGTACCAGAAAAAATTGTAACAAATAAAGATCTCGAAAAAATAATGGATACAAGTGACGAATGGATCCGTGAACGTTCAGGTATTGAAGAAAGGAGATTTGCTGAAATGGGCGTGGATACCACGGCAAATATGGGCACAAAATCAGCAAAAATTGCACTAGAAAGAGCAGGGTTAACTGCTGACGATGTTGATTTTATCGTTTTTGCGACACTTAGCCCCGATTATTATTTCCCAGGTCCTGGCGTAACAGTACAACACGAACTAGGCTGTAAAAGAACAGTTGGAGCTTTGGATGTAAGAAACCAATGTTCTGGTTTTATATACTCATTATCAGTAGCTGACCAGTTTATAAAAACCGGGATGTACAAAACAATACTAGTAATTGGTTCTGAGCTTCAAAGCAGCGGTTTAGATTTAACAACCAGGGGAAGAGGTGTCAGCGTTTTGTTTGGTGATGGTGCAGGAGCAGTTGTTTTGCAAAGGACAGAAGAAGAAAATAAAGGTATATTGTCGACACATATGCATTCTGAGGGTCAATTTGCTGAGTTACTATGCGTAAAAAGCCCGGGAAACCATACAAAAGAAAAGTTTTACAAAGATATGCATGAAGATTACAAAAATACCAGCCCACAAATGGATGGACAGGCGGTATTCAAAAATGCTGTAGTACGCTTCTCTCAAGTAATTATGGAAGCACTTAAAGCTAATAATTGCGCACCTGCCGATTTAGATATGTTTGTACCACACCAGGCCAATTTAAGAATTACACAGTTCGTACAGAGGAAATTGCAACTACCTGACAATAAGGTGTATAGCAACATTCAAAAGTTTGGGAATACAACTGCTGCAACAATACCTATTATTTTAAGCGAACTTTGGGAGAAAAAAGGAATTAAAGAAAATGACCTATTCGTATTAGCCGCTTTTGGTAGTGGTTTTACTTGGGCTTCGGCACTTATTAGGTGGTAAGCACTAAGAACTATTTATTTTTATACTGAGCGTCATTTGTTTTCCAAATAATGGAACACAAATGGCGCTTATTTTTTTGTAATACTTACGTTTTTCACATTTGGCACCTCCGTTGTAACAAAACAGGCTATGTGTTACTATTCAAAATCTGTTGATTTGTGACAATATTTATAACAGATAGTATTTCAAAAAAATATAACAACAATTGCATATTTTCACATATATACTTATGCATACATAATATTTTTTGTATTTTTGTAAAAAGTTCACTTTGTTAATACTTCGTTAAATTTTTGTTTCTCGCAAAGTCGCAAAGCTTTTGTTGCGAATAAATTAACTTGACTATATGATTTTTGTAATTATTTAATTTCCAGAAACTTATAAAAATATACAGAACTATTGATTTATATATAAATTTAAAAAATAAAATATGACACAAAAAGTATCAAAAATTATTTGGACAGAAATTGATGAGGCCCCTGCCTTAGCAACTTTTTCGTTATTACCTATTGTTAATGCTTTTACCAAAGCAGCAGGTGTGGTAGTTGAAACCAATGATATTTCGCTAGCAGGTAGAATCCTTGCAAATTTTCCTGATAAACTTACAGATAGTCAAAAAGTACCTGATTATCTTGCCGAATTAGGTAAATTAACCCAAAAAGCCGAAGCAAACATTGTTAAGTTACCAAATATTAGTGCCTCAATACCACAGTTGCAAAATGCAATTAAAGAATTACAAGAAAAAGGTTACGATTTGCCTGATTATCCTGAAGAAGCTAAAACTGATGAGGAAAAAGCTTTAAAAGAAAGATTCGCTAAAATTCTTGGTAGCGCAGTTAACCCTGTATTACGCGAAGGTAACTCTGACAGGCGCGCTGCTGCCTCAGTAAAGAAATTTGCACAAATGAACCCGCACCGTATGATGAAAGATTGGCCTTCTGATTCTAAATCACATGTTTCGTATATGAGCAATGGCGATTTTTTTGGTAATGAAAAGTCTGTAACACTTGAAGCCGACACCAAGTTTAAAATTGAATTTATCGATGGAAATGGAAATAGCTCGGTTTTAAAAGAAAATTTATCAGGAATAAAAGGCGAGGTACTTGATGCAACTTTTATGAGCAAAATTGCACTCAGGAAGTTTTATGCTGAACAAATTGAGGACGCAAACAAAAACGGCGTGCTTTTATCATTACATTTAAAAGCTACAATGATGAAAGTTTCTGACCCAATTATGTTTGGCCATGCAGTTTTAGTATTTTATAAAGATGTTTTTGAAAAACATGCAAAGCTGATTAAAGAATTAGGTGTTAATGTAAACAATGGTTTGGGTGATTTTTATGCTAAAATCCAAAACCTACCTGATGCCAAAAAATCAGAAATCGAAGCAGATATCCAAGCAGTATATAAAAGCCACCCTGATTTAGCTATGGTCGATTCTGATAAAGGTATCACAAATTTACATGTACCAAATAATATTATTATTGATGCATCAATGCCGGTTGTTATACGTGATGGCGGCAGGATGTGGAACCCGGCAGGGAAACTCCAGGATACAAACGCAATGATTCCGGACAGGTGCTATGCAACTATGTATCAGGAAGTTATTAATAACTGTAATAAGTACGGGGCCTTTAATCCGGCTACTATGGGTAGTGTTTCTAATGTAGGCTTAATGGCACAAAAGGCCGAGGAATATGGATCGCACCCAACAACTTTTGAAATACCTGCAAACGGTACTGTACGTGTAGTTTCCGATTCAGGCAAAATTATGATGGAAAATAAAGTTGAACAAGGCGATATTTGGAGGATGTCAAGGGTAAAAGATATTCCTGTGCAAGACTGGGTAAAACTTGCAGTAACAAGGGCAAAAGCAACCAATACACCTGCTATTTTCTGGCTAGACGAAAACAGGGCACATGATGCCCAAATCATAAAAAAAGTAAATAAATATTTACAAAACCACGAAACTAATGGTCTGGATATCAGAATTATGCCGCCTGTTGAAGCAATGGCATTTTCATTAGGACGAATAAGGAAAGGTAAAGATACAATTTCGGTTACAGGAAATGTATTACGTGATTATTTAACTGATTTGTTCCCAATACTTGAACTCGGTACAAGTGCAAAAATGTTATCGGTTGTTCCATTGTTGGCCGGAGGTGGGCTTTTCGAAACAGGTGCAGGCGGTTCGGCACCTAAACATGTTCAACAATTTTTGAAAGAAGGGCACCTCAGATGGGATTCGCTTGGTGAGTTTTTAGCATTGACAGTATCGTTAGAACATCTTGCAAGCAATTTTAATAACAAAAAAGCCAAGGTCCTTGCTGATGCTTTAGATTTAGCCGTAGGCAAATATCTCGAAAACGGCAAATCGCCTTCGCGAAAAGCCGGGGAGTTGGATAACCGGGGGACCCATTTTTTCCTTGCCAAATATTGGGCACAGGCTTTAGCCGAACAAACCGACGATAAAGTACTTCAAGAAAAATTTTCTGTAGTTGCAAAGCAACTTGCCGAAAAAGAAACAACAATACTTGAAGAAATTGCAGCAGTTGAGGGCACAGCTACTGATTTGGGAGGTTATTATAAAACAAACTTTGAAAAAACATCAAAAGCAATGAGGCCTAGTACAAGCCTGAACGCTATTATTGATGCTATTTTGTAATTTTAGCACTTCTACTTTACGAACTTAGGACAAGGGCGTAATTGCCTGATTTATAATTAGCTCCGAGCTTTAGCTCGGAGTTTAAGTAAACGTATTTACTGGCTTTAGCCAAAAATATTATCACAACACATTGGGCTAATTCGATATTTAGACTACGGCATAAAGAGACAGTGTGAAAACGAATTTACAAATAGTACTTTTAACTAGCACCGGCATTTATGCTGGTGATTAAAAATGAACGCAAACTGGGCTTTAGCCCTAATTATAAGCAATATGTGGGCTAAAGATACTATCTTAAATTCCAAATAAATTTTAATCTTTTTATATTTTTTCGTATATTTGCATCAACGGAAAGAGGACTTCCTGCGAAAGCTTTATAC
>NBLH01000240.1 GCA_002084525.1 Bacteroidetes bacterium 4572_117
AGCTTAATTTGCTCAATTTAAGTGAAGTTTTTTTGATGTTAATTTACTAATAAACAACCTGTTGAAACTCTGACTTACAGAAACTTGGATTCTAATTAAAATATGAAGGTCTTAATATCCATATTATCATCCTTTTTGTATTTATCGCTGTCATTAAATATTACTTTTAATGTACATTATTGTAAAGATGAATTTAAATCGGTTTCCTTTTTAGCCAACAGCCACAAATGTTGTTGTGCCACTACTGAAGCAAGTTTTTGCAGCGATAACAACAATTGTTGTGAAAACATCCGGTATGCTTTTTTGTTTGATGCTGACGAAAAAAACACAAACCCAATTACCATATCCTCTAAACATTTCCTGCCTGTTAAAGCAAAAAAAAACACATCCGACAATATCATATCAAAACAAGATAAAAAAATAAAATATTCGTTTTACGATATACCACCACCCAAAAAAAATGCAATTTATAAACAAATTTGCTCCCTTGTTTTTTACGGATAATTCTTTTTATTGATATTTATTTAAATTTTGATATTTGTCTTTTATTCATTCGTGCATTAGCGGCTAATAATGAGACAAATAAAAAAGTTTATAACCTTTTAGCTCATAGCATAGTTAATCAAGTTAGCTAAAAATCTTATTAAATTAGAATTAATTATCCATTACAAAATTTATAGAAAATGAAAACAAAAATATATTTTACATATCTTGTATTAGTATCGGTGATAATTGCCACACCTAGTTTGGCACAGAAAAAAACAAAAAAAATTGTTACCGCTGAATTTACCGTAAAAGGTGTATGCAAAATGTGCAAAGAACGTATTGAAAATGCAGCTTTAATAAAAGGTGTTAAATTTGCAGAATGGGATAAACAAACCAACAAATTAAAGGTGGTTTTCAATTCACAAAAAACTACGCTAGATAAAATCCATAAATCAATTGCTGATGCCGGCCATGATACCGACAAATTAAAAGGCAATGATGGAGCATACAAGAAGTTGCCCAAATGCTGCGCTTATAGAGATGGTGCAAAAAAACACTAGCACCTAGAAAATAAATGCGATTTATTTTTCTCGTTTCTATCCTTTATTTATCCCAAGCAGGTATTTGTGCGCAGCAAAAAAACAACTACCTTAGCGGGAAAGTAGCAGGGATAGATAATAACAAACAGCAAAATGTGCTTACAAGCTGCATGCTGTAATTTAAGCGAAAGCTTTGAAACTAACCCATCTGTAGATGTTTCGTTTACTGATGCGGTTACAGGTACAAGGCAAATTATGATGCTTGGGCTTGCCGGGCCTTACACTCAAATAACACGTGAAAGTATTCCTGATGTACGTGGGTTTTCGGCAATTTATGGCCTTAGCTATATACCGGGTCCATGGATTGAAGGCATTCAGCTAATAAAAGGAACTGGCTCTGTAGCAAATGGTTACGAAAGTATTGCAGGCCAAATAAATGTTGAATTAAGAAAGCCGGAAAGCATGGACAAGCTTTTTTTTAATGCCTATGCAAATGAAGGCGGAAGGCTTGAAGCCAACTTAAACTTGCAGCAAGATATAAATAATAGATGGAAAACCGGTTTATTGTTACATGCAAGCAACAACGCTAGTAAACATGATAAAAATAAGGATGGGTTTTTAGACAACCCGTTATCGGAGCAATATATTGCTTTGAACAGATGGAAGTTTAGTAGCAACAATGGCTTACATTTTCAAGCTGGTGTTAAAGGCACTTATATTGATAAAATTGGGGGTCAATTAGCTTTCGATTTGGAAAACGACGAAGGTACCACCAATGCTTGGGGGATGCACCTGCAAATGAAACGACTTGAAGGCTGGACAAAAATTGGTAAAGTTAACCAAGCCAAACCATATCAAAGTATTGGTTTTCAACTGGCCGGTGCCTTGCACCAACAGCACTCCTTTTTTGGGTTGAATAAATATGAACTTGGACAAAACAGCTTTTATTCAAATCTTTTATTTCAAAGTATTATTGGTAATACCAACCATAAATACAGGGCAGGTTTTAGTTTTCAGTACGATGATTACAAAGAAGAACTGAATAATATAATATTTGACCGGCTTGAATATGTACCAGGTGTGTTTTTTGAATACACCTACAGTTATTTAACCAAGTTTAACATTGTAGCAGGTTTACGTACCGATTACCATAATTTATTTGGGATGTTTGTAACTCCAAGATTACATGTGCGCTACGCCCCAACGAAAAAAACTATTATCCGTTTATCGGGTGGAAGGGGGCAGCGTACGGCCAACATTATATCAGAAAACAGCGGCTTGCTTGCCAGCTCGCGACAATTTATTATTCATGGAAATGGTAGTAGCAACCTATATGGTTTAAAACCGGAAATAGCATGGAATTATGGCATAAGTTTAACACAGCATTTTACTATCGACTATCGCGATGGTTTTGTCAGCATCGATTTTTTCCGTACCGAATTTGACAACCAAATTATTGTCGATATAGACCAAAACCCACAGCAAGTAAATTTTTATAATTTAAATGGTAAATCGTTTTCAAATAGTTTTCAGGCCCAGGTTGACTACGAACTGATAAAAAGGTTAGATTTTAGGCTTGCCTATCGTTGGTACGACGTGCAGAGTACTATTAATGGTGTTTTAAGGCCGAAGCCCCTAATAGCTCAACACCGTGCATTTATAAATTTGGCATATCAAACACGAAAGTACTTAACATTTGATTATACCCTAAATTGGCATGGTAATAAACGTATACCTAACACTTTAACAAACCCTACAGAATATCGACTCGAAGAGCAATCGCCACATTTTTTTATGATGAACATTCAAATCAGTAAATCGTGGCGAAAACTGTTTGATGTATACCTTGGGGTAGAAAATGTATTAAACTATACACAGGACAACCCCATTTTGTCAACTAATCAGCCATTTAGTCAATATTTTGATAGTTCGTTGATTTGGGGGCCTGTTTTCGGAAGAAAAATTTATATTGGTTTAAGGTATAAAATTAAGTAAGCTTATCAATAAGCACTATGTGCTATTTAATGTTCTTACGCACTGGTGCAATATTACGACCATGTCTCGAATTCAATTGTTCATTTATTCCCGGTGGGTTTTTAAACCCCACCGGGCTTGGGTAATTGGCAAATTGCCGGGGAATTAAAAACTAATAAGGGTAATACCAGCTGAAACAGGGTATACTTCAGGGCCTCGGCCTTCTTTAAACAATGGGACTACATCGTAGTTTGCAAACAATTTTATAAATTTATAGCCTATCCTGGCAGTAAAACCATATTTAAACCCGGGTATTTGAAAATCAGATTTCACCACATATTCATCGTCTTTGGTATGCTGTTTTGCTCTTGAGTCTAATTTTAAAGAGCCAACTACACCAAAACTGACATGTATGCCAGGCTTGCTTCTTGCTACAGGTATTTGAAATTCAAAAAGCAACGGAATGCTCATATACCATAAATTAAGGCTGTTTTTCTCATATTCTTTTACTAATTCCTTTTCGGCAACAATTGTCCCTTCACTATTTTCAAAAACATTTACATTATTGCGGAATTGATATTTATTCCAGGTAGCCCCCATACCTGTAACTAAACCGGCACTTTTACCAAAAGGGATGCTAAACTCAATAAAGTTGATATTAAAAACCCACGAACGTTCAGGGTTTAACTCAAATAGTTCGTTACCGTCTAAAACAGTTTTATATTCACTATCAACATAGGTATTTAGGCCTATTTCAAAACCGGCCCAATGCCCTTCAAATCGTTTCTTTTTTTTAAAAGGTGTGAATTTATCCCAATCAGCATACCAGTCGTCATTTGAGTCCCAATCAAAGTCTTTATCATCATCCCAGTTTTCGTCATCTTCCTTTTGATTAATTTTATCATTTATGTCATCTATCCCTTTTTCTAAAGCACCCAGTTCTTTTTTAATATCTTCGTTTTGTGCTTTTTGTTTAGCCAAATCTTCTTCAAGTTTTTTACGGATATCGTCGTCGCTTGCCTCATTTAGCTGTTTTTCAAGCAATTCAAGTTCTTTTAAAGATTTTTCATGTTCTTTTTTTTTCTCGCTAAATAATTTTTCAAACTTTTCTTTTCCTTTTTCAAGTTTATTGTTGTTATCTATTTCATCGCTATCTATAATAATTACTTTCGTTTTCCCAAGTTTTATTTTTGTTGTATCATTTTGCGCATATATAATTGCAGATGTTAATATAATACAAACCATTACTAATTTTATTTTTTTCATTTTCATCATATTAAAAAAAGTTAATAATTGAATTTTCTTGTATGACGAAACAACAGTCAAATTTGTTACAGCTACCCTATATTTATTTTTTTATATATGCATAAAAAGTTTATCATTAAATTTTCCAACTTTCAAGGGGTCAAAGTAAAAATGATTTCAAGGATCGCAAAAAAAATGACATCAAAAGTCTGTATTTGTTACATGGATAAACATCCATGCTAACAAATTAGCACGCACATAGATGATTATAATAGGTAAACTCAACCTATCGTGGTTGTCCTAAAATGTGGATGTTCCATACAACCATAAGGAAATTTAATCTCATTAAACCTAAATGAAAAATGAACAATTCAAAAATTTCAATCCGCACTTCTACAGGCTCAAAAGTGATTGATTTTAAAAAAATTATGTATTGTATAGGTGATGGAAGATATACAAAAATATTCCTCGATAATGGCTTTTCGCTTCTAAATGCAAAAACACTGAAAAGTTATGAAACAATTTTACCTGAAAGTTCCTTTTTTAGGATTCATAAATCCTGTTTGGTCAATTTAGATTTTATAAAAGAGTTTAAGGTAAATGAAGATCGAATAGTTATATTGACCAATAATACCAAGCTTTCAATAGCAAAAAGAAGAGTCAAACTTTTTGCACAATGGCTATACGAAAGTTACCCCTTAGTTTAACAGCAATACACATAACATGCTTATTTAATGATAATTGTACGACCAACTTGTTCTAAGTAAAATTATTATTTCCCAGTTAATACAAAAAACAGTCCGCTTATTTCAAAAAATATACCGTTCACTACATTAATGTCAAATTCCTTGATTTTTACTTGGCAAAGCTATAAATTTACAAAAATTAAGTTATTTTAAAATTAAAATAATGAACTATTTGGATAGAATATTTCAAATAAATTTCACTTTTAATAACCTGACGTTTTTATATTGATTTTGATAAAACCATGATAAAACTACCACCTATTAAACTTGTTTAAAAAAAACGAAAAACCAATCTCATGAATAAACTATCAACTAAACCTGATAAAATTCTTACTGCAAGAAAAAAAAGAAACAGCCTTATGGTGTTTTTTATTTTTGTGGCATTTTTTATAATTTTTCCACCTACAAAAATCAATGCATGCTCTGTGTTTTTTTTACGAAACAATAATCATATGGTTGTTGGTAGAAATTTGGATTTCTCCTACTCTGACTATATGATTAGTGTTAACAAACGAAATGCTACCAAAATAGCTATGCAGTACGAAGGTGAAATAGTTGAGCTACCAGCAGTTTGGACTTCAAAATACGGTAGCATTGCTTCTAACATGTTTGCACGGGAAATTCCAGCTGATGGCATGAATGAGGCTGGTCTTGTTATAAGTGTTGCTATACTTGAGCAAACTGTATATTCAATTATCCCTAACCAGCCATCCATTGTAGTTGATCAGTGGGTGCAATACATGCTTGATAATTTTGCAACGGTCGAAGAAGTTATTGAAAGTTGTTCGCAAATAAATATTCGGTATAACCCCGGTGATTATTGGCGAGTACATATTATGGTTTCAGATGGTAATGGAACCAGTGCAATAATAGAATTTCTTAATGGTGAATTGCACGCATACACAGGAGAAGCTTTAGAAATTAAAGCAATGACAAACACTACTTATGAAAGCTCTATTGAATATTATAGGGGTGGTGTAATGTCTGGGGCCAGTTTATCGTCAGTGAACAGATATTTTAAAACTGCTGAAATGCTTGACAACTATAATAACGAAGATCCTGTTACTTATGCATACCAAATAATGGATTATGTAGCACAAAGACACACACAACGCAGGATGGTTTATGATATTAGTAACCGAAAAGTGTATCTATGGTCATTAAAAAATAATAATGTTAGGTATTTTGATTTTAGTTCTTTTGATTTCTCATGCGATGAACCCGTAATGATATATAAAGAGGACCTTACTGATGATGGAGATATAACCGATAAATTTATAGTACATACAACACAAATTAATCGGGATTTTATTGAAATCGGTTGGCAATACCTTCACAAATCTTATACTGAAGAAGAGTTGACGAACTTTTCCTTATATCCTGAATCATTTGAGTGTGTTTTAGCTCAACTAATATATTGGACAGGCGTAGAAAATAACGACTGGAATAATTCAAACAATTGGGCCCCTGCTACTTTACCTAATGAAATGGATACTGTTTGTATACAGACGGGACAAATAAATTATCCTGAAAATAATTCAGGCATCGATATTGATATTGCTTCAATGACTATTGAAGAAGGAGCACATATAGTTATACCACCCGGAACTAATCTTAGGGTTCAAGCAGATATTACGCTAAGATCAAGCAGTTTGGGCGATGCCCATCTAGTTGACGATGATAATTTAAGTGTTGAAGGAAATACGGTTGTTGAGAGATATTTAAAAGGAGGCCAATTTCACTATATTTCAAGCCCACTTAACATATGTCCGCATACTATTTATTCAAAATTACCCCAAGGAGGGAATAACCCTAACTTTTATGCTTTCGATGAGGAAAGCAATTCAGAAAACTTGCTTGAAGGATGGAGTAATTCCATTGCTGTTTCAGGAAATCTGATACAAGGTAAAGGTTATGCCAATTATCTTCACTACGATAATGTTTACAAATTAACAGGTGGTGTATTGAATACAGGCGATATTAGTATTGATATATCAAACAGTAATCATGAGGTTCAATCAGATGGGTGGAATCTTGTTGGAAATCCATATCCGTCAGGTATTGCTGCAGATATTTTCATATATGCAAATAGTTCAGTTATTGACGGAACCCTTTATTTTTGGGACGACGATGAATCTAATGGAAGTAATTACAACACTGACGATTACGCTTGCTGGAACCTTGCTGGGGCAATTGGTACAGGAAGTGGGTCCGCTAGTGGTTCAGGTGTTGCTGTCCCAAATGGGACAATTGCATCAGGACAAGCATTTTTCGTTAAGAAATCAGATCCTGGAACAGAGGCTTTAATTTTTCAAAATAACATGAGAACTATTGAGACTGCACCATTTTTCAAAACAGACAATCAAAAAAGTTTTTTGCGTTTTAGCTTAGCCAATAAACCGTCAAAACTGTACAATGAAATTCTGCTGGCGTTTATAAATGAGGGCGATGATGGTTTTAATAAATTATTTGATGCCGTAAAACTAAGAGGAAATAAAAACATTGCTTTTTATAGCCTGTTAGACGATTACGAATTAGCAATTCAGTCTTTTGGCAAGGATATAGGCAGTGGTTTTCAGGAAAAAATTATACCATTAGGATATACAGTAAGTGAAAGTGCAAACTATACCATTAGCTTTATACAAAAAGAAAATATACCTGAAAACGCAAAAGTTTGTTTGGAAGATACCAAACTAAATAAATTTATAGATATAAATAAAGGTGACGAATATAGTTTTGATACTGAACCAGGAACTTTTAACGATAGGTTTAAAATTTTTATTAATAAAAACACAAATACCGGAATTACTAAAAAAGAATATTCAGGCGATTCAATGAAAATTTACAATTATGGAAAAACCCTATATTTAAACTTTGATAAAGATGACATAGGAGGAGACTTAAGCATATTTGATATTTTGGGGAACACAATTGATCATTTTAAAATCAAACAAACCAAATATGCAATTACTGTTGATAACCTAAAAGGAATTATTGTTATTCGGGTTGAATCGAATGGGCATTTTATAAGTAAGCATGTAATGATAAATTAGTATTGTACATAAATTTATCAACTTTCAAGTCAAGTTAGCAAATCTTTTCTTAACAATTAAATCTTACTTATTAAGTCCCAAAACATATTGATTGTAATAATTTGGAAGGACTGAATTTATCCACTTATCAAACAAATTTGTTATTTAATGTAATTATTTGTTATATTAATACTTGTAAATGTATATTGCCGTTAATTTAAGTAAACCTAAAGCAACCTTTTAGGAGCAGTTGTTGTCTTTTTTTTAACATCTTTTTCATATTGATTTGAAACAAATTTGTTTTTTTTACGTATAAGAAAGTAAAAGAATTTTAAAGTTTACATTATTATAGCACAAAATTTGTAACTGTTTACAAAACCAATAAACATGGTAAGTAATAATTATAAATAAATAGTGCAAAATCAATTTTTTATAGATGAAAAAATTCCTGTATATATTGACATTCTTTGTGATTTTTGTTTTAGCACCTGTATTTGTTCAAACTACAATTGCACAACCACCCCCACCAACACCAGAGGCTATCCCTATTGATGGAGGATTAAGCTTACTTTTAGCTGCAGGTGTTGGATATGCTGCGAAAAAGCTTTATTCTTCAAAAAAAAGTAATGAAAACACTTAATACTTCGTTATATTTTTGCCGCGAATGCACTAATAAAAAGGTAACAAGCTAATAACCAGCAACATACATTCAGCCATTTTAACAAAAAATCAGCTTATCCTATTAACGTATTCTAAAGCTAAACTTATCGGCACTTTTAATTCACAATCGGTATTAATTGCATTTCAAACAGTATAACTAGAAAATCACCCTTCAAAAATCTGCTTTAGTATTTCCAGTGATTTTACTTTCCCCATTTCAGGAAGATGATAGCGGTAATAATCGAGCAAAATAATCAATAAACTTTGTCTTTGTCCCCTTGATAATTTTAATTCATTTATCTCACTGAACCCTATTTCGGCCAACATTGTAAATAACCTACTTTCTTGTTTATTTAAAAGATATTCAATATTCTCAGACCAGGCAGAATATCTCCCTTCGGCAATATTAAAATGTTTTTGGTTTCCCGAAAGGTTTTTTTCCGGATAAAAACCAAGGTATTTGCTAAGCTGATATAAAAAAACTATATGAAAATTAGCCAAGCCATCTTCAATTTCATCAAGCAAAAGTATCGAATTATGTAAAAATTCAAATAAATGCTTATTGCCCTCTTCTTCAATAAGTACTTTTGAAAGTACTTCTGCCAAAAAAATAGCCATTGAACTTTTATAAACGTTAAAAGGGATATCGACAAAATAAGGGGTATTGCTAATTTCTATTGCTCGTTGTATTTGCCTGTTTTCTTTAAAACTAAGGTCAATTTCCAACAAAAACAGTGGGTGTATTATGTTTAAGCCCCCCCCCTTTTTTTTAGTTTTCCTAAATATAAAAGGTTGCCGCCCAAATTGTTCAGTGTACATTTGCACAATAACCTGGCCATCAGAATATTTGATTTGTTGTAATACAATACCCCTAGTTTTTTCAGAAAACCGCATTGCTAAATATTTTATTGATAAAAATTGTTGCCTTAATTAGATACTCCACAAAGTCATACATTAGCAAAAATAGTCTTTTAAAAAACTTACCAAGTCTTGAAGACTTTGCAAGTTGTGTATCAACTTAATAAGTTTTTTCAATTCCGTAAAAACGGAACAGGCATTGCTAAGTTTTGTTGAAATTAAGAAAAAATCCGACTTTATGGACAGGCACAAATTATAATGTTTGTTTGATGATTTGCTAGTGCTTAGTTGATAATAAGCAACTTTAAGACTTTTGTGTTTTCACCGCTTTCATCAGTACAAAAAATAAGGTATACCCCCGTTTTTACTTTTTGCCCACCTAAATTCTTTCCATCCCAAATTGCCTGCCCACCAAATGCCTTTGTGCCGTATACCAGCTTACCGCTAATATCTGTTATTTTTACGTCAACATCAGTAGCAAGCCC
>NBLH01000241.1 GCA_002084525.1 Bacteroidetes bacterium 4572_117
AGTGCTTCGGGGATATTTTGCCCTGCACCAACTGCCAAGTATACCCATGCTGGTATCCTAGGGTTGATTTCGATTAAATAATACTCGTTGTTGGCGGTTTTTATTATTTCAAATTCCATCCCGCCACGCCATTTTGTTTCTTTAATGACCCTTTTGGTGAGTTCAATTAAATTTTGATCGCCAATAGTTATTCCTCCCCAAGCTTTTCCTTTATCAGTTATATATTGCTTCCGCATAGGAACTGCTGCAATAGTGTTACCTTTTCCATCGCCAAGTGCAACCACATTAACCTCGGTTCCGCGTATAAATTCCTGAATGATAACGGGTACACCCCATTTTGCCGTAATTTTATTAAAATGATTAATAACCTGCTCAGGATTGTAAGCCAGATAAGCATCATAAAATTTACCTTTAACCAACAATGGATAATCAAAATGGTTTCTTAGGTTGTTAATATCTGCGAAACTTGTTATAGCTTTACTAAATGGTACTTTTACATCATATTTTTTCCCAAATTCAGGCAGGTTCGATTTATTGCGTTCTTCAAATTGTTCAATTGTTGGCAGGAAAGTACTAATCCCCATTTCGTTAAATGTGGATTCAGCCTTCATAAAAGTAAATAACTCTGCATCAAAATTTGGTAAAATCACATCGAGGCTTTCTTTAGCATGAATGTACGTAATACGGTCAATAAATGGCTTTGAACCACTTGATGGATATGGGATTTGGTAGGTTTTATCTACCGTGTTTTCCATGTAGATACCGGGTTCCAGATTTTCATATGCCAAACCGATAATCCTTACATCCAATTCTTCTGATTCTCTCAATGCCCTTATTACAGGTACGCCCGGCCCGGGATTATCCGTATTGTTTAATCCTGTAACAGCTATATTTAGCTTTCTTTTTTTCATCTGTAATTATTATATTTTCAATTTGCAGTGATAAAAGTTGATATTATGTTTTCTTTTCAAAAATTTTTTGTCCTAAGTTTAAAGACCTAAAACTGGAGTAATCACACTTCACACTCCCGTCTTCTAGCCTTTTATCTTAATTCCCAAACTTTTCAAGTAAATCATAATGGTTTAACATACCTATAAAATCGAATAAATTTTGTTCAAATGAATTATCGTCAACATCATATTTCCCTGTAATGGTTTTTGTTATTTCCTTTTCGGTCAGGTTTGACTTTAACATCTGTATAATTTCTTGCCCAATATAATTAAGGTTGTATGAATCGCCGGTATTGGGGTCGAAAACAAAACCATTATCTGAAACTGCTATATTACTTCTTAATTTCATTGTTTCTTTATTTTATAATAAATACTCGTTTAATTATATGTTTTTTTATTTCCCTAAAATTCGTAAGTCTTTTCGGATATAAGGATTTCCTATGTTTACAAAAAACGGTTTATCGTAATTCAACCTATCTTAAACTTATTACCTAATATCTGGCATGGATAAGCTATCTAAAGTTCTTTTTATTGATTTATCGCTTTTTTTGTATTCGCTTACCGATATCCCAGTCTCTTTTTTAAATTGGTTCGATAGATATTGTACACTACTGTAATCCATCATATAAGCTATCTCGCTTAAACTGTAATCGTCAATATCAATTAATTCTTTAATTCTTTCAATTTTGTTTTGGATAATATATTTTTCAAGGGTTATTGGTTCGTGTTTTGAAAATATTTTTGATAATTGTTGGTAGCTCATACTTAGTTTTTCAACTAAATAATCAGACTTACGTAGTAAAGAATTAATATTGTTTGAATGATGTATTAACTCTATAACAGCTTTTTTAATTTGCTCCACAATTTTTTGATCACGCGATTTTATTAAGCCCATTCCATGTTGGGCCAATATTTGCTCAATATTTTGTAGATTATTTATAGTTGGGTCAAATTCAACTATAGCAAAGCCCACCCTTATATTAACTGTATTAATCCCGGCTTTTTCAAACTCAATTTCAATGAGTTTAACGCAGCAAGAACAAAGCATGTTTCTTATATGTAATGTTTCTTGTATCAAAATAAAACCTTAAAAAGAATACTAATACAAAAATAACGTGATTTTTAATGCTTTAATTTATAAAATTAGGTAAAAGATTAATGATATTTGAAAAGGAGTGTTAAAAAAACAAAAAAAGGGTTTTCAAAAAATCATTTTTGCACATATTTCAGGAGCTTCCAAGGGGAATAAATGACCATATTCTTCATTTGCTTCTACTGAAGAGTTTGGTGAGATTTGTTCCCATTTTTCTCTTAATTTTTTGCTAAAAAAGAGTGAAGGTTTCCCTGCTATAACCTGGATAGGGATTTTTATTTTTTGGAGATATTTCCATATTGAAGGTGCCAATAAATAGTTTGACAGCTCCCATTCAGATGAAAATGTTAATGTAAATTTTCCATTTTCTGTTGGATTGAGGCCAAATTCTGCAAAATCTTCGAGTACTTTATCGTTTATTCTTTTATAAGCCTTATTTTTTCTAAAATGTTCAAAAAAAGCTTCCCTGCTTTCCCAAATATTAGTTTTTTCTAAAGCCCCTTTAAAAGGTTGTTGTGTTATTTTATAAAAATAAGGTGTAAACTTAAGTATTTTACTTATTATTTGAGTTACAGAAGCTGGTTCGATTAAAATTAACGATTTAAAAAGATCTGGTCGTTTTGAAGCGGCAATAATTGTAGCTGTAGCACCTTGTGAATGCCCAATGGCAACAATAGGTTCGTTATAATGTTGGTCTAAAAAAACAATTAAATCATCGGCATATTGTTCCCAGTTAGTTTGGCGGGGTGCTTTACCAATATTTGGCCAGCATGCCCTAAATGACAAACAGGTTAAATGAAATTTAGAACTTAGTTGTTTTAAAAACTTCGAATAAGTTCCTAATGGAAACCCGTTTGCCCCATAAAAATGTGCAGGTACGCCTTCGGTATTTAATTTAAGGTATCTCGCCTGCTTTTCATCAATGATAGTGTTTTTGAAATTAAAATTTAGTGGCATTTTATTTATTTAATTCCGAAATTTCTTTAAACATTTTTAGTGATTTTATATTTTTTGAAGCAATAAAAGCAACTGTTCCAACCATGGAGAAGCTAATAACTTGAAATATTATTGAATAAACTACTGAAATGAAAATAGAATAGCCTTTATCATAAAAATAAATACCAACGGCAACAGAAATAAAAAGCCATAATACGGAAAAAAATACAAACATAACCCCCATTAAGCCCATTATAAAAGCGTAGAGCTTACTATCTTTTTTTACCGCTTTAATAATTTCAGTTGTTACATATTTGGCAACTAATTTAAAAGGTATCTTTAGGATATTAAGAAAGAATGAAAGGATTAGATTCATAAACTCTTTAAGGGGGCTTTTTTTAATACTATCATCTTTTCCCTTTTCGTTTTCAGTTAAATTTAGATTATCACGATTGATAATTTCTTCAATTTTATCAAGAATTTCTAATGTATCCATAAGAGTTTCATAAGTTATATTTCTAAAAATCGTATTTTGTGTAATAACAATAAAAATGCCACTAACTAATAAGTATTAGCGAATTGCGGCTCAATTTAATAACTATGAGCGTTTTATTTTAACAGGGTTTTGTCTTGTATCAAAAACATCAACTATTTCAATCCTGTGTTGTTCTGAATTTGTCCTGTAAATCTTTAGGACCATTTTTGGATTTCTTCAAATAGAATGTTCATTTCGGTTAGTTTTTCGTCTTGAGAGTTCTTCATAGATTGATCTATCCTATTATTAAACTCCTCAATACTCATTGGTTGCAAATTACTTTTTATAAATATTTTTTTACTTTCGTCAAGTGTTTTTTCTAAATATGCAACCAAATCTTCATTTTGAATTTTTAGGAATTCTTGCACAAACGCAATTTTTCTACTTTGTAAATCCATATTGATTGTTTTTTACAAAGGTACAATTATTTTTAAAAATACCTGTTTCGTTATTGTTACGCAATTATAAAAGTAAAAAAGCCACTAACTCACTAATAATTATTAGCGAATTAGTGGCTTAAACAGAGTAAATTGTGTTTAATTCTTAAATAGTAATTTATTTACAATGCCGCATTTTTTTGGATAGATTTTATTGATTGATAAAAGTTTTGCAGTAGTTGTGGGATTAATTCATTAAGCTTTATATCATGTTTTACAATCCATGACCTGAGTTCATTGTCAAGCTGGAATTCATCAATATTTATCCATTGTATTTTTCCGGAACTAATATCAGCATTAGTAATTTCAGGAATATCACTACAGTCTATATTATCATCGTCGTAAAATATCAAATTCTCTGCAACTCTTATTTTGTGCTTGTTAAAAAAACCAACTTCACGAACTGGTATTTGTTCATTATTAAAATCCACTTCTTCTTGTGAGATATTAGTGCCCTTTTTCAGATATTTTGTCCTTGCTCATAGCGTTATTTATTATATCTGTCTCTTTCTTTTTTCTTTGCATACCTTGCTGAAATTAAACGATATGCCTTATTTCTGATTGTATAAATAACAACCATTATCGTATCAACAACTTTTCCAATTGTTATCCACCTATCTTCACCATAATTACTTCTTAAATCAGGAGATATTTTACGTTTGTCATCATTAAAAACATTTTTTGCATCGTTGAAATCAATGCCGTGTTTTTCAATATTTGAGTCATTTTTATTTTTGTCCCACTCAAATCCCATAATAGCTTTTACACAAATTTAATAAAACTATACTAATTTTCAAAAAACACTTTCCTTTACTACATAAATTACAGGCATTAAAAAAAGCCACCAATTCACTAATATTAATTAGCGAATTAGCGGCTCAAAATTCCTCAAGTCTTTATTACAAATGCGGTGTAACTGTTTCGATTAGTTCAGGAAGATCCATCCCTAAATCTTTTAAATGTTCAATAGTTGGTATCCCATTTTTTGTCCAACCACGGCGTTTATAAACTGCATCTAATAATTTTTCGTATTGGCCTAATCGGTAAGTTTTGGTAATTTCCATACGTTCTTCAACCGATTTACCTGCTGGGTCAACACCAATTATTTCTTTCATTTTTTTATCATAATGTTCTTCCAATGAAAGGTATTCTTCTTTGGTAACAGGGCCTGCCGCACGGTATGGCTGTGCATCGTGGGCACGTTTACCATAACCACGGCGTAAATTAAATATACGCTGATAGTTGTATACCCTTTCTGACATCCTGATCATTTCTTCTTTATCGAAAGGTTTACCTGTTACGGCCTTATAAATAACTACATAATTATCAACGTGCTCAGGTACTTTTGCCGGCTCGTCGGTTTCTGCATTGGTTAATGGTTCAACATCGTTCCACGGTAATTTACATAATCCCATTAAACCAAACCAAGTTCTAAACATTGGGAAATAATGTAAAGCTTCTGCTTTGTCTTCAAATGTAGGTATCTGATTATTAACCATATCCATGAAAATAAGCCATGCCTCATCGTGTTGTGGCCCTTTATTTGTCATTGCATACCCACCTTGCTGTGCCAACGATTCTTTAGATACATATTGCGAATATTCAAGGCCTTTGTTTTCCATACCAATTTCTTGCATAAAATTGGCGTCACCCCATCCTTGTTCGGCAAAATATTGTTTTAGTTTCCTAACACCTTGTCCTGCAATTTTCCCAAAACCTTCACCGGTTGAAACTTGGTGCAGTAATTTCATTGCATCGTCGGCATTACCAAAATTTAATTTCAGGCCACCTGTACGTTCTTCATTTAAAATTCCATTTTCATAACATTCCATTATAAAACCCATAATGGTTCCCCATGAAATTGTACAAATACCATAAGTGTCGCAATAAAAGTTAGACTCTATGGTAAAATCAGGGTTAAAAATACCCATTATTGAACCTAATGATGAGGTTGTCTCATACTCCGGGCCTTCAACAAGTACTTTATCGCCTGCGTAAGGGCCTGATCTTAATTCGTAATTATCAACACCTTTTGCGCACGACATATTACAGCCAATCCAGCAACCATCAGGTACACCTTGCGTAAAATACGATTTCCAGACATCACCGTGGATTTTATCAGCATCTTTGTGGTGACCAAATTTAAAATTATGTACCGGAAGCAAGTTGTAATCGTTCATTATGTTAGTAAGGTGTGCAGTACCTTTCGAACGCATTTCAGCCTGATCATCATCCAAGTCCTTCATTTCCTTGTTGAAAATCTTACCTCTTTCCATAATAGGCTTCATATCAACAACATTGTTAAGGTTACCGCTAATTTTGGGTACTTTAGCAACTATGGCCTTAATTTTTTTATCTCTTAAAATGGTTCCAATACCACCACGCCCGGCCTGTTTTAACCTTACTTCTTTACGTTTTGTATCATAAAAAGAAAAGTTAAGCATACCAATTAAAGAATTTTCTGCTGCTGTACCGGCAGAAACTACCGAAACTTTAACAAGGTCTTTTCCTGCATCGCTATTTGCAACAGCTTTTGTTAATTCTGTTGCAAGGACATGGCTATCGCTTGTACCTTCGGGTGCTTCAAGAATTTTTATTTTACCGGCTTCACCATCAATAATAATGATTACATCTTTGTCAGATTTTCCTTGTAGTTCCAAAGCATCAAAACCTGAAAAATTAAGGAATGGGCCAAAATAACCACCTACATTGCTGTCAATAACAGAATCAGTTTGTGGCGAAATTGCAACAACCAGTGATTTTCCTGTACCTGAATACTGCGTTATCCCTGCAATTGGTCCGGGGCTTATAACAATCTCATTTTCAGGATCATTCCATTTTGTGTCAGCTTTAGTTGCATCCCAAAGGAGTTTTAAACCATAGCCTTTGCCGCCAATAAATTTTTCTTTCATTAAAGCTGGCACGGCTTTTTCTTTTATTTC
The DNA here is from genome assembly GCA_002084525.1 of Bacteroidetes bacterium 4572_117. Taxonomy (GTDB): domain Bacteria; phylum Bacteroidota; class Bacteroidia; order Bacteroidales; family NBLH01; genus NBLH01. Next base: position 6,894 of record NBLH01000241.1, read on the forward strand.
ACCATCAGTTACATTAATGTACAAGGTTTTATCTGTATATCCTTTGTCCATTGGTGTAACATTATATGACCATTCTTTAATGGTTTTCAATGCGTTAATATCCATAATAATGTTTTTTAAGTTTCGTTTTGCAAAGCTACAAAATTAAACATAGAATTGGTCTAAAAAAATGATATATAGCATTATGCATATTTGTGCATATCGGAAGTTTGTAATACATGTTTGTTCGTAATTCCGAGCGAAGCGAAGGAATCTTCTATTGTAGAGCTTGAAGTTTGTTTAAAGCAATCAAGTAATTGATGTATTGGTAATTAGCTAAATGATTACTTAGGCAAATAACTAAATGTTTTGTAAAGGCGTTTTTTTTAAAAATTGCAATTTATTCATGAGCCTAGTCTAAAAAGGGTGAAAAAGTACAATCTAAAAATCAGGATTTACCCCTAACCCTAAAGGGCGTCCTGATTTTCAGCGACTTCGCCCTTTAGGGTTGGAGTAATAAGTTGCTGAAAATATCGTATTAAGGCTTTTTAGACTGGACTCATTCATTTAAACCAATTTATTATGAAAACACTAATTACTGTATTTTTGTTTGCCGCAAGTTTATTTAGCATTTACGGGCAAACTGATAATTTAAAAGGGAGTTTTTTGATAGGCGGTTCAGCTTCCTTTGATTTTAGTAAAATTCAAATAAATGACGGGAACAATAAATATGATCACAATTTTATTGAGTTGGGTTTTGAACCTACAATTGCCT
>NBLH01000242.1 GCA_002084525.1 Bacteroidetes bacterium 4572_117
AAAAAGTGGGAATTTATTTTCCATTCTGTATTTATTTGGGTTATGTACTTTTTAATGATATATGTTACTTTTTGGAGTTTTAAGTTTACTGAACATTTATCTTTAATGACCGGATTGACAATTTTTGTAATGGCTAGTTTTGGTATGGTTGTACCTTCGCCGGGTGGTATTGGGACTTGGCATTTTATGGCTATCGAAACTTTAGTAATATATGGTATTGAAAGAACCCCTGATGCCAATGCTTTTGCTTTTGCGGCACATGGGGCAATGACACTTTTTTTGATTGCGGTTGGTGTAATTTCATTTGCTTTGTTACCTGTTATCAATAATGAAAAACAAGTTCAGGAAAGTTGAAATACTAAGCGGTTTTTTAGAATAGTGTTATGTCAAATAAAACCTGGCAGGTCTATATTTGTTAATTGCCTGTGAAATATCTAATTGTAGAACAATAAATTAATCCAGACCTACCAGGTTTGCGTCATACTATGTTTGACTTAGGCTTATATGATTCTAATTTATGGCAATATTCCCATTTAAGAAAAAAACAAAATTTATTGTCCTAAAAATAATAATAGTCCTGTCAACATACGGGTTTATGGTCCATAAATTATACAACTCAAAAGAAATTCACGGGTTTATCAAAAACAGCATTTTGTTTAACAAAACAAAGGTCATAATTATCATTGTAGTGTTTATATTAATGATAATGAATTGGTTACTGGAATCTGTTAAGTGGCAGATTCTTGTAAAAAGAATAAAATCAATAAGTATAAAACAAAGTTTGCAATCTGTTTTTGCAGGAATTAGTGTTGGGATTTTTACCCCTAACCGCCTTGGCGAATTTGTTGGCCGCCCTTTTTTTTTAGACAGCACAAAAGTAATTCCCGGAATTTTTGCTTCCGTTGTTGGTAGTATTAGCCAATCGTTGGTTACAATTTTATTTGGTATTTCTGCAATAAATTTTTACTTGTTTAGTGTACATAAAAATCTAAGTATAAGTGCATCCCATTTTTATTTGATACTTACTTTCTCTGTTATACTTGTGTTTTTTATGGCTTATGTTTTTTTTAATCCTGATGTTCTTATTAAACTAAAAAAAAATATTAAACTGCTTGAAAAAAGGGGGGATGAATTAAATTTTTTGGCATCGTACAAATTACCTGAATTATTTAAGGTACTATTGTTAAGTGTATTACGTTATGTGGTATTTTTTACGCAGTTTTATTTATTGTTATTGTTTTTTGATATTGAAATCGGCATTTATCAGGCATTTGTGGCAATAGGCCTCATTTATTTCTTTCTTTTTGTTATCCCGGGTTTTGCATTATCGGAAATTGGTGTACGAGGCTCATTGGCTATTTTCTTTTTGGGCATGTACAGCAATGATTACACTGCTATTTTTTCGGCAACAATTTCGCTATGGGTAATAAATTTGGCATTACCGGCAATTTTAGGGAGTTTTATCGTGATAAACATGCGAAACCACAGTGATAATAAGCCCGATAAAATATAAAACCATACAATTGCTTGTAACTTCAGGCTTCGTCTATTTTGATATTTGTTTTTTCTGGGGACAGTTTTTGACAAAACAACAGTGAAAATCAGAGAGTTATGACTAAAACAATGTAATTATATCATACAGTATGATAATTTATTAAAACATAGCTATATATATAGTCCAAAATAAAAAAACAGACGAAGTCTGTTTTTTTATTTAAACTATCCATTTTTAAACCTATTTATTTATTAATTTTACATAGTTTTAGAAAAAAAAACCTAGTAAAATGAAAATAAACAAAAACGAAAATTTTTGGATTGATTTCACCAGTTATCCTGCTGAGATTAACGAAGCAATAAGGGAATGTGATTTTAAAATAGAAACCGAAAGCAAGGATTTTTTAAAACGTACAAAATTCATTTTAAAAAAATATCCCGAAATACCCGAATTGCATTTTTTGCTTGCTAAAGCTTATTACAAAAAACAAGTTTTTGACAATTTTTTTGAAATAGCCGATAGTTTGTATAGAAAATATCCGGATTATTTACTTGCTAAGCTCACACAATCATTGGCCTTGTTAAAAAATAATAATACAATAAAGTTTTTACGGATATTTACTGATTTTGATGACATAAGCAAGTTTGCACCTACAAGAAAAGAATTTAATGAAGAGGAGCTCATCCTATACTATTATATTTGTGCAAACTATTTTCTTTTAAAAGAAAATGATGAAAAAGCACTAGAATTACTAGGAAAAATGCAAGATATTGATGAATACCATACCTTTACACAACAGCTTGCCGATCAGACAGAAGAAATAAACGATAAATTCGATTATGATGAGTTTGATGGTGAATCTGGTTTTTTCAAGGATGATTTTTATGTTAATAACACAGATTGTTACGAAAAAGATATACAAACAGACGAAAAGCCTGTTTTTGTGCATCAGGAAATAAACGAATTATATGAAACCGATTACCATATTGATGAGGAAATAATTAATAAAATTATTGAACTTCCTCGTGAATCATTAATAAAAGACCTTGAAACTGTACTTATTGATAGCATCAAGCGATTTGAGTTTTTTAGAAATAAGTATGAGCTCGATGAAATTGAAAAACATGAACTTTTTTTTCCTATCCATGCATGCATATTGCTTGTTGAATTAGATGCAAAACCAAGCTTTAAGGTAATTGAACGGGTAATAAACCAAGGTGAAGAATTAATATATTTTTGGTATGAAGAGGATGTTGCTCTTTATACTGTTTTTTATCAATTTTTTAGGGATAACATTGGTAAACTGTATGAATTAATAACTGTGGAAGGAATGCACTTCAAAATACGTGAAATAGTTATTACAACCTATAGAAATATTGCAATACGGCATCCGGAAAAACTTGAAGAAATAACCTCGTATATTAAAAAATTCATAAATCATTTAAAAACAAACCAACAAAACAATAAAATATTCGATTACGTACTTAATGAAAGAATAGTTGAAACCATAATTGAGCTTAAAATAAGTGAATTATCATCAGAAATTAAATATTTTTACGATAACGATTTCTTTACAGATGATTATGTTGAGGATTTTTATGATTTTGAAGAATTTTACGACCATCTAAATTATAATGAATTTAATGATGATGATGAAATCCCACCTATGTATACAAATATTACTGAAGAATACAAAGATTACAAAATAATGTTGGATGATAGCTTAGAGGGCTTTTTCAGCAATGATATATTTAACGATAAGGAATTTTCGCTAGATCCTGACAACCACGATTGTTATAGCGATAACGGTGGCTTTGAGCTCAAGGAAGATGATATGCAGCCTATAAAAGTAGGCAGGAACGCCCCATGCCCATGCGGAAGTGGTAAAAAATATAAGAAATGTTGTATGAATAAGTGAAAAATATTAAGCGTTTTGTTTAAATTTGTGCTTTTAATACTATAAAAACAATTAGAAACAACCTGCATGTTGGTGGGTTAAAAAAAATTAATTATGAAAAAAATTTATCTTTTAAGCTTGGTTGCTTTATTTTTCTTTGCATGTAACAACAAAACTTCAGACAATGCTAACGAAAGCAATGGTGAGCAAGTAGAGGTGGAAAACGAAACATCTGATCCGGAAACAACAAGCTCTTTAGCAAAATATCCTTTTGAAGAAGGTATTGTAAAGTACGAAAACAATGTTGCAACAATGAAAACGTCATTGACCTTATATTTTAAAGATTATGGTAATGTTGAGTGTTCGGTTTCAGAAGTGGAAATGATGGGTAAAGTAATGAAAATGAGAAGCCTTGTTAAAGATGGTTATCTTTATTCTTTATCGATGGATCAGAAAGTAGGGTCAAAATTGAAAATTGGAAAAGAAAATTATTCAAATTTTAGGTTCGAAGAAAAATTGTTTGAAGAAAAAATAAAGGAAGAAGGCAGCAAAAAACTCGGGAAAGAAAAAATTCTTGGTAAAACCTGCCAGATATATTCTATACAAGAAGATGGGGTTGAGTCAAAAATGTGGATATGGAAAAACATGTTAATGAAAATGACTGCCGAACAAAATGGCATGACAATGACCATGGAAGTTAAAAAAATTGAAGAAACCGACAATTTCCCTGCCGGCATATTCGATATCCCTGCTGATTTTAAAATCACTGAAGAGGAAGATGTTGATATGGATGATGCTTTTGAAGATGATGGAGCAGTAGGATAATTTTTTAAAGTTAGTAATTAGTAACTGGTAATTTGGTAACTGATAATTAGTTATTGGTAATTAGGAACTGGTAATTATTGATTTAATAAACTGAACATTTATTTTTAATTACCAAAATATAAACATTGGCAATAATTATTGCAATAGCTTATACATTATTATTAGTTTCCCTGATAATTGGGTGGCATAATATTAGAATTTAAGTAGTGGTGCAAAAATGATAATTGCTCCCGTTTTAATGGAAGCAAATAATTGGTTTGAAAAGATGCAAGCCCTCGATTTTTTTTCATTAATGGCTTCGGGAGCGGGGGCAAGCGGTATAAACAGACCAATAATGAACAATGCCGCCAACCTGGCTTTTTCAAAAGAAGCATACCTTTCAATAAACGACCCTACAAACCATAAAATTAGTTCGGGCGACGATGTTTTCTTTTTACTAAAGCTGAAAAAAAGATACCCTAAAAAAACACTTTTCCTGAAATCGGAAAATGCAATAGTTTATACAAAAGCTAAGAAGTCTATTTCGAGTTTTATCAATCAGCGAAAACGTTGGGCATCAAAAAGCAAACATTATCGCGATTTTGATATTATTTATACTGCAATTACTGTACTTTCAATTAATTTATTTTTATTGTTGGCTTTAATTTTTGCAATATTTTTAAAGCAAATATTATTTGTTTTTTTGACCATATTTGTATTAAAGCTAATTTTTGATTTTGTTTTTCTTTATAAAACGGCATCGGTTTTTAAACAAAAAAACATACTTTGGTATTTTTTGCCTGTACAGTTGGCAAATCTGTTTTTTATCCCCTATTTTGCGTTTGCAGGATTATTTACCAAAGTAAAATGGAAAGGAAAGCAATTATTAAACCTTATGACCCTAGCAAAATAAAGGTTAATATTCATAATAAAAATCTGGGTTTCATAATTGAGATGCTAGAGTTTGAAGAAATAAACTTAATGCCCGACTTCCAACGGGAAGGTGATTTATGGAACAATACAAAAAAAAGCCAATTAATTGAATCGATTCTACTAGGATTACCACTACCTTCATTTTATTTTAGTGAGTACAAAGATTCTGAAAAAGAAGATGGAAATGGAAATTGGACATGGGCTATAGTTGATGGATTGCAAAGATTATCAACCTTTCAGGATTTCATTATAAATAAAGACTTAGCTCTTGTAGGTTTAGAGTTTCTTAATTCATATGAGGGTAAAAAATATGATGATTTGTCTCGAGAAGATAAAAGAAAAATAAGTGGTTTCACTATTAATTTTTATGTGATTGAGAAAGAAACCCCAAAAGATGTAAAGTTCTTAATTTTTAAACGTGTAAACACAGGTGGTTTAGTACTTACCCCACAAGAAATGAGGCATGCACTTAATCAAGGCACACCTGCTAAGTTTGTAAAAAGACTTGCAGAAAAAACAAAAGAGTTTAAAGAAGCTACTTGCTATCGAATTCCTTCAAAACGTCAAGAAGATAGAGACTTCATAAATCGTTTTATAGCATTCTACCTTCAAGGTTATGATAATAAATATTATGGGGAATTAGATTCCTTTTTAAATGATGGAATGTCAAGTCTGAGTGTAAAATCTAAAGCCGAACTTGACAAAATTGAACTGGATTTTAAAAAATCCATGAAATTGTCCTATGAGATTTTTGGTGAAGATGCATTTAGAAAAAGATACAAAAAAGGTGAAAGGCGTAAGCCTATATCAAAAGCAGTATACGATACATTAAGCGTAAACTTTGCATGGTTAACTGATGAAGAACGAGCTGTGTTAAAAAGCAGAAAAGGTGGCTTCAAAAAAAGGTTAATGGAATTATTTAACAAAAAAGACGAACCATTTCATAAGTCTATTACTACAGCTACAGGTCAAAAATCGAATGTAAAAACCAGATTTGAAGCAATAAAAAGAATAATTAACGAAACTTTAAATCAATGATAAGTTATATATCAATAAGGAATTTTAAATCACATGCGGATACAGCCTTGGATTTATCAAACCTAAATTTATTTACAGGTATGAATGGTATGGGTAAATCCTCAGTTATGCAGGCTTTTTTGTTATTAAGACAAACTTATGAAAAAAACATGCTTGACAAAGGCCTTGAATTAAGAAGTAACTTATGTAGCCTTGGTACAGCAAAAGATGCTTTATACCAATCAGCAGAAGATGATATTATATCGTTCACTCTTGGTCCAGGTAACAATAAAGTATACCGTTGGTCTTTTAAGACGAACGAAAATAGACCTAATGATACATTTATTAAAATAGAACCAGATTCCATAGGTAATATTTCTAATCTTAATGAATATTCACTTTTCAATAACCGCTTTCAATACATAAGTGCTTTTAGAAACGGTCCGGTTCATGATTACGAAAAAGATACCTCGGCAGTTGAAATGTTCAACCAAATATCTCAAAAAGATGGTCGTTGTGAGCTAGTTGCTCATTATTTGGATTATTTTAAAAATAAGCCTGTTTCTCATCCAAGTTTAAAGAAAAATAAAAATGATAACGATAAACGTTTATTAACTCAAGTAAAATCCTGGTTACAAGAAATAAGTCCAGAAATTGATATACACATTCACCCACAAGAAACAGGTTATAAAGTTAATTATAGTTTTAGCAGAGGAGCAGGAAAAACTTCTACCAATGAATTCAAAGCACACAACATTGGGTTTGGAATTTCTTATACTTTGCCAATAATAGTAGCGGCTTTACATTCACCTAAAGATAGTATAGTGCTTATTGAAAACCCAGAAGCACATATACACCCAGAAGCACAGGCTAAACTAATGGAACTAATAAGCAAAGCGGCAAAAGCAGGGGTGCAATTTATTATTGAAACACACAGTGACCATATTTTGAATGGCTTATTAGTTTCAGTTAAAAAACAAATTATTAACCCCAATGAAACAAAGGTCTATTTTTTTGATCGTGAAACGACCATGCACGAAACTAAGGTGATGAATTTACCAGTTTTAGAAGGTGGAAAAATTAAGAAACCACCTAAAAAGTTTTTCGATAGGATGGATAAAGATTTAGACACTTTAATGGATATTGACTAATGTCGCGCCGTGCAAAGTCCATTAAGGTGGGGATTTACTATTGGCGTATTAATATATATAATTAAACACTTTTA
>NBLH01000243.1 GCA_002084525.1 Bacteroidetes bacterium 4572_117
ACTATTTTTGATGCGTTTGATTTTGAATTTACATCTGGCTCAGCTAGTTTTAATGAAATTAACACAACGGTAATATCTGAATCGATAAAGGAAAAATATTTTGGGCATTCGAACCCTATTGGTAAAGAGTTATTAATAGATGGCCTACCCATTAAAGTATCTGGTGTTTACAAAGATTTGCCTACAAATAGCCATGTGCAATTAGATATTTTGGTATCGTTTACAACTTTAGAATACATGATTGGTTATATCCCGGACTCATGGTTATGGAATTCATGTTGGACATATGTTGTACTTAAACCAGGGAAAAATCAGGGAAATTTGGAGTCAAATCTTCATGATTTTGTTCAAAAGCATTATAATTCACTAATTAAAAATTACTCAACATTATTTTTACAGCCATTATCTGAAATACACTTGGACTCATCTCTAGAAAATGAAATAAAACCCAACAACAAAAAATTATACTTAATAATATTATTAGGGATTGCGGCTTTTTTATTAGTGGTATCGATCATCAATTTTTTAAATTTAAGAACAACAAACTCTTTAACAAGGGTAAAAGAAAGTGGTATAAGGAAGGTGCTTGGTTCAAACAGGTTTCAGCTTTTAGCCCAATTTATTTTAGAATCGCTTTTGCTAAGTTTAGCCTCATTGATAACAGCGTTTTTTCTGGTTGAAGCATTTTTACCTGTCTTAAACCATTTAACAGATAAATCGATACTATTTAGAAATATTTTTGACAATTATATTGTTGTAATAATCGTGTCTATAGCACTTTTTACTGGGATATTTGTTGGCATAAGTGCAGGAATGTTTGCATCATCGTGCCCAACAGTGCATGCACTTAGGTTTAAAAAGGGGTTTTTGCATAGAAAATGGCTGTCGGGAAGGTTTTTGATTTTTGCCCAGTATGTACTAGCCCTGGTTTTATTGATTTTGGTACTTGTGAATTTCAAACAACTTCATTATCTAAAAAATACCGATCTGGGATTTGAAGTCCGAAATACAATTATTTTACCGGTTAGCAATACTCCGATTTCAAAAAAATATTCCCATTTTAAAAACTACTTGATAGCAAGCGATAGGGTTGCCCATGTTACCGCTTTAGATAATATTATAGGTAGTCGAATATACCATAGGAGATATTTTTTTAAAAGGGATAATAAAAAGAAGGTAGAATTTTTGCCAGTGCTCACAACCCGGCATGATTTTATTAAAACATTTAACGTTAAATTATTAGCCGGATCCGATTTTACCAAAGGTAAGACAGAAAATTTGGAATTGGCAAAAAATGAATTGATTATTAACGAAACGCTTTCAAAACTAATTGGGTTTGAGTCGGTTAAAGATGCAATAAATAAACCCCTGACCACCTTTAACGGAAAAGAACGTATTGTTGGAGTTATAAAAGATTTTAATATCCGGTCCCTACACAAACCTGTTAGCCCTCTAATAATCAGAACAGTAGCAAACAAGGACCATATTAATGAATACACAAAATATGTGGCAGTAAAATTTAAAAAAGTAGGGAAAAATGATTTAAAATATCTTTATATGATTTGGCGAAAATTTGCCCCTGACAACCCTTTTGAGTATGATACGCTAAATAATATATTAGATAAGCAATATCATAATGAAGACGTGTTGAACTATTTTTTATGGCTGTTTTCTGCATTACTAATTATTATAAGTTCAATAGGGATATGGGTTTTGACATCCTTTTTTTCGATACAAAGAACAAAAGAGATTGGCATCAGAAAGGCTATTGGAGCAATGGAACAAGATATTTTAAAATTATTTTCAATGGACTTTTTGGCTACAATTGTTTGGGCAAATATTATTGCATGGCCTATAGCTTATTTTATTCTTAAAAAATGGCTTTTCCTTTTTGCCTTCCGTGTAGATATTGATATCTGGATTTTTGCAATTGCTACAATTATATTGTTATTCCTCACATTTTCAATAATTTGGTTCTATGCATTAAAAACAGCATCGTCAAATCCTATTGATGCCCTTAGGGATGAGTAAAACAGTCACATCTTAAACCAACCAACATTAAATTGAAATTATAGTAACAAAACAATCACTTTTCATTGTTCGTTACCGTACACCAAATGTGGCAAATCCGTTCAAATTTCAAGGAAACCAACTTATAGACAAAAGCCATATAAGCCTGTTGTTAAGTCTATTGCAAGATATGGCATGGATTATGAATTTGTGTTATAAAACGATATAAACAATATAAATCTTAAAATATATAATTATGGAAATAATTACATTAAACAGGGAAGCAGCTTTCGTTAGAATTTTATTTTTAGCTGTAGGCATATTTTTATCATTAAATATGGTAAAAGGACAAGAAAAATTCCTAAGCATGTTTGTTAAATCAAACAATACTACAGAAACAGCTTTTATTTTGGCTCAAAGCATAGAAATTAACCATAGTAAAACTGTTCTGGTAAAAGAAACAGAAGACCAGATTAAAATAGAAAAATGGATGTGTGATGTAGACTTTTGGGGTTCAGAAGAAATAGAAGGTGAAGCAGTAATTGAAAACTGGATGTCAGATACAAACTTTTGGGACGAAATTTTTATCGGTAAGCCCGAACAAGAGATGGAAATTGAGAGCTGGATGCTTGACACAAAGTTTTGGGATTGCAATTTGTCAGGAAGTGAACTAAAAATTGAAAACTGGATGTCAAATCCGAATTATTGGCAACAAATTAAGTTGCGAAATGAAAACAGCCATGAAATGCAGCTACGAATTGAATCTTGGATGTCATCAACAAGTTTTTGGACTTCACTATAAATTTTAACCCCTCATAACTTAGTACCAAAGTCAAGTATGAAATTTCGGGTTAATAGTCATTTGTTAATTAGTCATTAACGAACTTAGTCCAAAAAGCCGCATAGTAGATAATTTTGCAAAAAGCATGAAAAGCAATATCCTGGTGTACCAAAACATTAACAGAGCCGCTAAGCGGCTCTGTAGGATAATTTTTAATTTTTATACCAGACTCATTAATTACACATTTACCTTTAAGTAACTTACATATTGTAAGAGTTTTCAAATGCGTAGCAACACAAACTAGCATTAGTGCTTTTTAAGCAACACCAGTAAAGCCCATAAAAGCCATAGCAAGCAGGCCTGCCACAACAAAGGCAATAGGTACACCTTTCATTCCTTTTGGTACATTTACCAAGTCTAAATGCTCGCGTAAACCAGCAAAAAGAATTAAAGCAAGACCAAAACCAATAGCGTTTGCAATAGCAAATACCACACTTTCAACTAAGCCAAAACCCTTGTTTCCGGCAGCAAGTATTGCAACACCTAAGACCGCACAGTTTGTAGTAATTAATGGAAGAAAAATACCTAATGCCTGAAAAAGGGCAGGGCTTACTTTTTTAAGTATAATTTCAACTAATTGAACAAGCGAAGCAATGACCAGAATAAATGTTATCGTTTGCATAAACTGTATCCCATAAACCTCTAATACATACTTTTGTATCAGATAAGTAACAATTGTTGCTATAACCATTACAAACATTACCGCACCAGTCATCCCAAGTGCTGTTTCTACTTTTTTAGATACCCCTATAAAAGGACAAACACCAAGGAATTTTGCTAATACAATGTTGTTAACAAAAACAGCCGAAATGATAATTAATAAATATTCCATGATTTATTTTTTTCTTAATATTTTATCGCAAACAACTAACCTCCAGTAATTTGCAATTATAAATTACTAATTAAGTTTTATTGATTTTGTTTGAGATAGCGATTAGGTAACCCAAAACAATAAAAGCACCAGGTGCCAATACAAATATCAGCATTCCATCGCCTTCAAAAAAGCTAAAACCGAACAAAGCACCGCTCCCTAAAATTTCACGAATCCCACCAAGAATTGTTAATGCCAATGAAAAGCCAAGCCCCATACCAAAACCATCTAAGGTAGAATCAAAAACATTACTTTTTGAAGCAAAAGCTTCCGCACGACCAAGAATTAAGCAGTTTACCACAATTAAAGGTATAAACAATCCTAAAACTTCAAATAAATCAGGAAGGAAAGCTTGCATCGTCAATTCTACAACTGTAACAAAAGTTGCGATTATCACAATAAATGCAGGTATCCTTACTTTATCAGGTATCAAACTTTTTACCAGCGATACCACAATGTTTGACATTACCAACACAAAAGTTGTTGCAAGCCCCATTGCCAAACCATTAATGGCCGATGTGGTTGTACCTAGTGTAGGGCACAATCCAAGGAAAAGAACAAAAACTGCGTTTTCTTTAATAAAACCTCTTGAGAAAATACTTAACTTATCCATCCGTTTATTTTTTATTCGCCATTAAAATTTTGTATGCCCTGTCAACTGCATCAGCATATGCCCTTGACGATTGCCGTACCTATCAATACCGAGTCTTTATATGCAGGATAAAACTCAAGGCTGTCGCCTTCAATATCCGAAACTATTTTATACATATCGGCATTTGGGTTATTGGTAAATTCCGGCACTACTTTTTTAATTGCCGCAATTTTTTTCTTCAATTTTGCTGCTGCAATCGGCCCTTTAGTAAATTCATACACATAGCCCAAAGTTGTCGCTGATACAAGTGACACAACCAACAATGCAAGAAGCATATTTCGTAATGTAGATTCTGTTTTACTAGCCATTTTTAATTACCTCCCCAAATCGTTTAGGTTTAACATACATATTAATAATTGGAACAAATGCATTCATTATCAGTATCGCAAAAGAAACCCCTTCAGGGTAAGCACCGGATAGCCTGATAACTACAGTTATTAGCCCTATACCTACACCAAAAATCAGCATCCCTTTTGTTGTCATTGGCGATGTTACATAATCGGTGGCCATAAACACTGCACCAAGTAAAACACCACCTGTTAATACATGAAATACAGGGTCTGCATACTTCTCAGGGTTAATTAACCAAAAAATGCCTGTTAAAATAACAATCGTGCCTATCATTGAAACCGGGATATGCCATGTAATAACCTTTTTGTACAACATCCACATTAGTCCCAGTATAATCGCAATCCCGGCAGCTTCACCAAGTGAACCACCCATATTACCAATAAACATTTGCATGTTTGAAGGTATTTGTGCCAACAAGTCCGAAACAGATTCGCCATTTCGCAAACCCTCCTTTAATACTCCCAAGGGGGTTGCACCTGTTTCAGCATCAAGGTATTGCATCCTTGATGTTACGGGCACAGGCCAACTTGTCATTTGTACCGGAAATGAAATTAGCAAGAACACACGGCCAACCAATGCGGGGTTAAAAGGGTTGTTTCCTAATCCACCAAATGACATTTTAGCTACCCCGATGGCAACAAAAGCACCAATAATAATAATGAAAATAGGCAAATTGCTAGGGACATTAAATGCCAAAAGCAAACCGGTTATTATTGCAGACCCATCTGTCAATGAGGGTTCTTTTTTCAATATGAATTTTGTTATCAGATATTCAAAAACCAGTGCAGAAACCACCGATGTTAAAATAACTATCAATGCGCCAATCCCGAAAAAATACAACGAAATAACAGTTGTAGGGATTAATGCAATCAACACCCCGTACATTAAGGACTTGACAGAATCCTTTCCGTAATTATGAGGTGATGGTGAAACAGTCAATAATTTGCTCATATATATAAATTAAAATTGTTATATTATTGGATCCTTGTTTTCAAATTACCAGTTACTAATTACCAGCTACCAATTTTATCACTATCTTGCCCGCATTATTTTGCCAACTTCCGTTTTCCCTAACCTGATATAATCCAACAAAGGCCTGTTTGACGGACAAGTATAACTACATGAACCACATTCTATACAGTCCATAGTTCGCTCATTTTCAACCCTTTCGTAATCCTGAAGTTCAGTTACAGTCATTAACAAGTAGGGTTCAAGTCCCATCGGGCAAACTGTAACACATTTAGCACACCTGATACAATCACTGATAATACCCCTACGCGATTCACCCTCAGGGATAATCAATACACCCGAAGTCCCTTTGGTCATTGGCACATCTATTGTGTTTAAGGCTTTACCCATCATTGGTCCGCCACTAATTACTTTTTCGGTATCCTCTGGCAATCCACCTGCGGCCTCAATAAGTTCTGTTAATGATGTTCCAACCCTTGCTAAAAAGTTCGATGGGTTTTTAACAGATTTCCCGGTAACTGTAACCACCCTTTCAAAAAGGGGCTTGTTTTTTTGGACAGCCTCATAAACAGCATAAGCCGTACCCACATTATGAACAACGGCACCAACTGCAATAGGTAAGCCACCTGATGGCACCTCCCTATTAATTACAGCTTTAATCAACTGTTTTTCACCACCTTGCGGATACTGGACTTTTAGCGCCTGTATTGTAATACCCCCATAGTTTTTTGCTAAACCGCTTAAATAATCGATAGCATCCTGCTTATTGTTTTCAATACCGATAATCGCTTTTTCAACTTTTAAAGCTTTCATCAGTATTTTTGTCCCAACCATTAATTCGTCACCTTTTTCAAGCATTAATCTATGATCGGCAGTTAAATAAGGTTCACATTCAACCCCATTTATTATTAAAATTTCGGCAGTCATGCCTTTTGGTACAGAAAGCTTTACTTGCGAGGGGAAGGTTGCACCACCCAAACCGACAATACCGGCTTCGCCAACTTTCTTGATTATTTCTTCACTGGTAAGGTTAAATTCTTTTTTAAAGGTACTATCCCTATCGATGCTTTCATCCCATTCATCGCCATCAACCTGAATAATTATTGATTGCTTTTTATAGCCCGTACTATCCATTACCGAATCAATTTTCATTACTTTCCCTGAAACTGAAGAATGGATGTTTGCGGATACAAAGCCTGAACTTTTTGCAATTACCTGACCTACTTTAACCAAGTCGTTTTTTTTCACAACAGGTGTTGATGGTGCCCCAATATGTTGCGATATTGGGATTGCTACCATTTTGGGCACTGCAATTTGTTCTATTGCCTGAACTGCTGACAACTTGTTTTCTGGTGGATGTACACCACCTTTTGAAAATGTTTTTAACATCAGGTGTATCTATTTTTAGTTAATACTATTCTTTTTTGTCTGATTTTGGTTGATTGTTATCGGTATCCATTTTTTTCTTTGCGATATTTACAAGATCTGGATTTTCATTAACGACAACTTTTTCCTTAACCACAGGCTTTTTTTCAATATCTTTCTTTATTCTCCTTGGCGGGAAATTTATTTCATGTATTGCATTGGTCGGGCAAACAGAAACACACTTTCTGCACAAGACACATTTGTTATAATCGATATATGCTAAAAAGTTTTCAATTTTTATAGCATCAAACTTACACTCCTTCTCGCATTTTTTGCATCCTATGCAAGCAACGCTACAATTCTTTTTGGCCACACCGCCTTTGTCTTCATTAATACACGAAACAAAAATCCTCCGGTCCTTTTTCCCTTGGTTCCTAAGTTCGATAATATCTTTCGGGCACGCCCTTACACAATCGCCACAAGCAGTACAATTATCCTGGATTACAACAGGCAATCCGGTTTTTTCATCCATGTACATGGCATCAAA